>DATHUU010000240.1:0-2601 GCA_035461925.1 Ilumatobacter sp. | reverse complement strand
GTCGACCTGCTGGTCACCCCCACGGACGATCGCCCAGGATCGCAGCGTCTCGTCGACGCGGAGCCGGTCGTCGAGACGGAGCTCGCCGGGCAGGTACCCGATCCGCCGCCGCAGCTCCGGTCCGGCGGACCGCGGCTCGGCGCCGAGCACCTCCACCCGACCGGCGTCGACGCGGGCGAGATCGAGCAGGATGCGGATCGTGGTCGACTTCCCGGCGCCGTTCGGTCCCAGGTAGCCAGTGACCGAGCCGTGGGCCACCGTCAGGTCGAGCTCGTCGAGCGCGACCACGTCGCCGAACCGCTTGCTGACCCGTTCGCACCGGATCACGTGCTCTGTCGAGGGCATCGCGACCAGGATGACCGACGGCAGACGTGGACGCCAGGGACGTAAGGCGGTCAGATGGTCAGTCGATCAGGACGTTGGCGAAGATCTGCCATGCCAGAGCGGTCTTGGCGACCAGGCTGAGGACCATGTAGGTCCGCTCGCCCACGAGGTAGTCGGACCACTTGCCGACGCGCCGGTACTGCAGCCACTGGTTGACGGCGAAGACGTTGAACAACAAGAAGATCGACACGAGGATGCCGTACACGAAGCTGGGCGGTCCCTCGGCACCGTCTCCCACGTGATAGGCGATCGTCGCCGCCACCGCGATCCACGGTGCGGCGCCCGCGATGCAACCGAACCAGAACGGCGCCCACCACACCCGCTCACCGGGACGGTTGACGACCTCCATCACCCAACCGAACAGGATCATCGACACGTTCGCGGCAGCGATGGCGATCAGCGCCGCCATCTCGGTGATCCCGGTGATCGTCGCGATGATGACGATCATCAACGTCGCGGACATGGAGTACTCCACCCAGCGGAACCGGTTCCGGCCGTGCTCCAACTCGCGACGATACGCGTGCAGGCCAGGGGGGAGCGCGACGATCAGGTGGAACAGCGCCGAGAGGAACGAGAACAGGGCGACCGCCGGCCCGAGCGGATACTCCCACACGGTGGTGACGCTCCCCTCGGCGAGGTCCGTGCCGGGCGGCCCGCCGAGCCAGAACGAGCCGATCCCGAGCCGGAAGTCGTTCGACAGCACGACCATCGCCACCGCCGACGCGAGATGGAGCGCGGCGAGCGACAGGTTCCACACGCGGAGTCGCGCGAACTCGTCGTCGGAGACGTGGACAGCGCTGTTCGTCGTGGGTTGCATGTGTCCAGTGTGCCCGCTCGGTACCCGGCTGACGACCGACGAGCGGGTCGTCAGACGCGCGTCGGGCTGAAGCGCTCGAGCACGTCGACGAGCAGCCGGGCCCCGAAGCCGCTCATCCCGCGGGTTCGCCAACCCTTGGGGCTCGCGGTGGCGGCCGTCCCGGCGATGTCGATGTGCGCCCACGGCACGTCCTTGGCGAAGTGAGCCAGGAACTCGGCCGCCGTCGACGCCCCCGCGTTCGCTCCGCCCAGGTTCTTCATGTCGGCCACGTCGGAGTCGAGCTCGGCCCGATAGTTGGCACCCATCGGGAGCTGCCAGACGGCTTCACCGGTCGCCTCGCCCGCCGACCGGATCAGCTCGACCAGGGCCTGGTCACGCCCCATCACGCCGGCGATGTCGGTCCCGAGCGCGCGCATGCACGCACCCGTCAGCGTGGCGACGTCGATGATGGCGTCGGGCCCGAGCTCGGTGCCCATCACGATCGCATCGGCCATCACCAGACGACCCTCGGCGTCGGTGTTGAGCACCTCGACCGTCGTGCCGTCCCGGTGCGTGATCACGTCGCCCATCTTCATCGCCGTGCCCGACGGCATGTTGTCGGTGCACATGATGTGGGCGGTGACCTTCGTCGGCACCGCGAGGTCACGCAGCACGAGCATCGACGCGAACACCGCGCCGCCGCCCGACATGTCGTTCTTCATCATCGCGTGGACGACGTCGCCCGGCTTGATCGCGAGACCACCCGAGTCGTACGTGAGGCCCTTGCCGACGAGCACGACGTGATGGCCGTTGGCCACCGACTCGTCGGGCGTGTAGGTCAGCGTGATCAGACGCGGCTCCTCGTCGCTGCCCCCGTTGACGGCGATGATGCCACCGCAGCGCTCGGCGAGCAGCCAGTCGCGGTCGCGCACCTGCACCTCGAGCCCGAACCCGGCCGCCACCCGTTCCGCGGCCGCTGCCCACCGGACCGCGGTGAGGTGGGCCGGCGGGGTGTTCGACAGGTCACGGGCGACCGACGTGGCGAGCGCCTTGAGGTGCCCACGCCGGGCGCCCTGTCCCACCGCGTCGGCGCCCGACACCAACGTGATCGCATCGAGCGGGGTGCTCGCCGGCTCGGCACGCAGCGGGTTCCAAGAGTACCGAGCGAGGATGAGACCCTCGACGAGCCCCTGGGCGACGTCGTCCCCGACGTCTCCGACCTCGACCGCCAGGGAGGTCGCCTTCGGGACGGCGAGCGCGATCGCGGCGCCGACGTCGCGGGCCGACGAGCGGTCCAGTGGATCGCCACCGACGCCGGCCAACACCGTGACGGGCGATCCGGCGACGACGTGGGCGTGACCGGTCTTGCCGGCGAAGCCGACCGCGCCGAGGGTCGCGACGTCGTCGCGGCCCTCCACGCT
>DATHUU010000239.1:0-4741 GCA_035461925.1 Ilumatobacter sp. | reverse complement strand
TCGACCCCGAACGAGGCCGCTTCAGCGCGTGGTACGAGTTCTTCCCGCGGTCGACGATCGCCCCCGCGACGGGCCACGGCACACTCCGCGATGCGATCGACCGGCTCGACCGCATCCAGGCGATGGGGTTCGACGTCGTCTACCTCCCGCCGATCCACCCGATCGGTGAGGTCAACCGGAAGGGTCGCAACAACACGACCGAGGCCGCTCCCGACGACGTCGGCAGCCCGTGGGGCATCCAGGACCACCTCGCCGTCCACCCCGACCTCGGCACGCTCGACGACGTGCACGCCCTCGCCGCGGCGTGCAGCGAGCGCGGCATGGAGCTGGCGCTCGACGTCGCCTTCCAGTGCACCCCCGACCACGTCTGGGTGACCGCGCACCCTGAATGGTTCAAGCATCGCGCCGACGGCTCGATCCAGTACGCCGAGAACCCCCCGAAGAAGTACCAGGACATCTACCCGATCGACTTCGAGACCGAGGACTGGCAAGGTCTGTGGACCGCGCTCGCCGACGTGTTCCGGTTCTGGGTCGAGCACGGCGTCACGATCTTCCGCGTCGACAACCCCCACACGAAGGCCTTCGCGTTCTGGGAGTGGTGCATCGCGTCGATCCGCACCGAGCACCCCGAGACGATCTTCCTCGCCGAGGCGTTCACGCGGCCACGCGTGATGGAACGGCTGGCGAAGCTCGGCTTCAACCAGTCGTACACGTACTTCACGTGGCGACAGGCGGGGTGGGAGCTGCGGGAGTACTACACCGACCTCGCGACCCGCACGGTCGACTACTACCGACCGAACTCGTGGCCGAACACCCCCGACATCCTCACCGAGCAGCTCCAGCACGGTGGCCGGGCGATGTTCGTCAGCCGGGCGATCCTGGCCGCCACACTGTCGGCCAACTGGGGCATCTACGGCCCGGCGTTCGAGCTGCTCGAGCACCGCGCCATCGCACCGGGCTCCGAGGAGTACCTCGATTCGGAGAAGTACCAGATCCGGCAGTGGGACCTCGACGACCCCGACTCGCTCGAGCCGCTGATCACGCGGTTGAACGAGATCCGGCGGTCCCAGCCGGCGCTGCAACACCTCCGTACGCTCCGCTTCCACGACACCGACAGCCCGGGGCTGCTGTGCTTCTCGAAGACCGACCCGACCGGCGACAGCGACCCGATCATCGTCGTCGTGAACCTCTCGGGCTCCGACCGCCACGCCGGGTACGTCCACATCGACCCGACCTCGCTCGGCATCGGGCTCTGGCACGACGACGAGTACGAGGTCGTCGACCTGCTGGGTGGAGGTACCTACCGGTGGTACGGCTGGCACAACTACGTCGACCTGACCCCCGGACGCGGCGCCGCGCACATCTTCGCCGCCCGCCGGACCGAGGAGGACGCATGACGGCGCAACGGACGACGAGCCCGGGGGAAGGTCGGATGACGACCAGGGCACGCGCGGCGAGGGAAGCGCCAGCGACGAGCCGCACGCGGCGCGAGGAGGAAGCGCAGCGGACGACGAGCCCGCCATCAGATTGGTTCAAGGACGCGGTGATCTACGAGCTGCACGTGCGGGCGTTCTGTGACTCGAACGCCGACGGCACCGGCGACTTCGACGGGCTCACGTCGAAGCTCGACTACCTCATCGAGCTCGGGGCCACCGCGGTCTGGCTGCTGCCGTTCTACCCGTCGCCGCTCCGCGACGACGGGTACGACATCGCGGACTACCGCATCGTGAACCCCGACTACGGCACGATGCGGTCCTTCAAGCGGTTCCTGAACGCTGCGCACGACCGCGGGCTGAAGGTGATCACCGAGCTCGTCATCAACCACACGAGCGATCAGCACCCCTGGTTCCAGCGGGCGCGTCACGCGCCGAAGGGGTCGGTCGAGCGCGACTTCTACGTGTGGACCGACGACCCGACCGAGTACAACGATGCCCGCATCATCTTCCAGGAGTTCGAGTCGTCGAACTGGACCTGGGACCCGGTGGCGGAGCAGTACTACTGGCATCGCTTCTACCACCACCAGCCCGACCTGAACTTCGACAACCCGGCCGTGCGAGAAGCGATCATGGAGCTGCTCGACTACTGGCTCGACATGGGTGTCGACGGGTTGCGGCTGGACGCCATCCCGTATCTGTTCGAGCGGGAGGGCACGAACTGCGAGAACCTCCCCGAGACCCATGGATTCCTGAAGCAGCTCCGAGCAAGGATGGACGCTCGGTACGACGACCGAATGCTCCTCGCCGAGGCGAACCAATGGCCCGAGGACGCGGTGGCGTACTTCGGCGACGGCGACGAGTGCCACATGAACTTCCACTTCCCGCTGATGCCGCGGATGTTCATGGCGCTCCAGATGGAGAACCGGACACCGATCACCGACATCCTCGAGCAGACGCCGCTGCCACCCGCTGGGAGCCAGTGGGCGACGTTCCTGCGCAACCACGACGAGCTCACGCTCGAGATGGTCACCGACGAGGAACGCCAACTGATGCTCCGCGCCTACGCACGCGATCGGGAGATGCGGATCAACCTCGGCATCCGCCGTCGACTGGCGCCGCTGCTCGGCAACGACCGCCGCAAGATCGAGCTGCTCAACGCACTCCTCTTCTCGCTGCCGGGCACCCCCGTCCTCTACTACGGGGACGAGATCGGGATGGGCGACAACGTGTACCTCGGCGACCGCGACGGCGTCCGGACGCCGATGCAGTGGTCGGCCGACCGCAACGCGGGCTTCTCGGCCGGCAACCCCCACCGCCTCTACCTGCCGCTGATCACCGAGCCCGGCTACCACTACGAGGTCGTCAACGTCGCCCACCAGATCCACGACCCGACGTCGCTGCTGTCTTGGATGCGCCAGCTCATCGCGCTTCGCAAGCGACGGCCCGTCCTCGGGCGCGGCACGATCCGGTTCCTCGACCCGGAGAACCCGCACGTCCTTGCCTTCATCCGCGACGACGAGACGTCCGACGAGAGGCACGACGAGCCATCGTTTCTCTGCGTCGCGAACCTGTCGCGCCTCGCCCAGCACGTCGAGCTCGACCTGCGCGAGTACGACGGCGCGATCCCGGTCGAGGCGTTCGGCCAGACGCGGTTCGCGCCGGTCACCGACCTGCCGTACCACATCACCCTCCAGCCGTACGGCTTCTTCTGGTTCTCGCTGGAGTCTGTGGACCGCGGCCGGCCCGAGCACCACGACCCGCCGCCCTTGCCGGGGAGCTGGGCCGAGATCCTGCGCCGACGTGCGCCGCTCGGCCGTGCACTGACGGCGTGGCTCCCCGGCCGTCGCTGGTACGCCGGCAAGGAGTCTACGATCCGGGAGCTCACGATCGAAGAGGCGATCGGGCTCCGGGGAGACGCCGATGTGGCGTTGCTCATCGTGCGGGTGTCGTTCACCGAGGGCGACGACCATCGCTACTCCGTCCCGGTGATGCGGGCGACCGAGCGCGTCGCCCAGCAGACCGCGGCCGAACAACCGACCGCCGTGATCGCCCGGCTCGATCATGGTGACCTCCTCGTCGACGCGATGGTGCGCCCCGAGGGGGCAGCGGTCGTGGTTCGGGCCGCGTTGGAGCGACGCACCACGAAAGGCCGTCACGGCGCGGCCCGAGGGGTTCCTCGCCGCAGCGGACTGGTGAAGCTCGTCGGTGGTGACCGGGACGTCCAACCGCTCGGTGTCGAGCAGTCGAACTCGTCGGTGATGGTCGCCCACGCACTCATCGCGAAGCTCGTCCGCCGACTCGAGCCGGGTGCCAACCCTGACGCCGAGCTCGTCGCCCACCTCGGGACCCGCGGATTCGAGCGCGTCCCCGGTCTCGCGGCGACACTCGAGGTCGATCTGGCCGGGGAGTCCACCCCTGCCGACGTGGTCGTCGTGCACAATGCGATCCCGAACGAGGGAGATCTGTGGCGCTGGACGTTGGAGGAGCTGGCGATCGACCTCGAGCAAGGAGATCGCTTCGCTGGCGCCGCAGCGACGCTCTGGCTCGCCGAGCTGCTCGGCCGCCGAACCGCAGAGCTGCACTGCGCCCTGGCGGAGGACGGCGAAGCAGGCACGGCACCGGAACCGTTCACGCTGCTGTGGCAGCGCTCCCTCCTGCAGACCCTCCGCAACGGGGTGCGTGCGGCGCAACGGGCCCTCCGGAGGGCCCGCGTCGACACCGACGACGCCGCCGACTTGCTGCGTCCCGTCGACGACGTGCTCGCCCGGTTCGAGACCCTGCGGACGCGCAAGCTCGATGCCCGCCGGATCCGCGTCCACGGCGACCTCCACCTCGGTCAGGTGCTGCGTTCTGGCGCCGATCTCGTGTTCATCGACTTCGAGGGGGAGCCGGGCCGACCGATCGGTGAGCGTCGCATCAAGCGATCGCCGCTCGTCGACGTGGCCGGTCTCGTTCGGTCGTTCGACTACGCGGGGCGGAGCGCGCTCGACACCGCCGTGGCACGCGGTCTGGTGATCGAGGCGGAGCACGAGGCGCTCGAACGCGGCCGAGCGGCGTGGACCACATCGACCAGTCAACTGCTCATCGATACGTACCTGGCGACGATCGCCGACGCGCACCTCGTTCCCGACGAACGCGCCGATGCGGAGCTGCTCCTGGACGTGTACCAGCTGCAGAAGGGGTTGTACGAGATCCGCTACGAGCTCGCCAACCGACCGGACTGGGTCCACTGGCCGCTGTCGGCTGTCGCCGAGATGATCCGAGACGCATGATGGTCGGCACCCGGTTCCGACGCGACGATGACC
>DATHUU010000238.1:0-16433 GCA_035461925.1 Ilumatobacter sp. | reverse complement strand
CGTCTGCCCGAGCACGAAGCTGCTCGTCGCGGCATGGCGGTCACGGCCTGATCGGCCGCACCACGAAGGGAGCCAACTCATGGCCAACGACAACTTCGTCCAGATCATCGGCAACGTCACCCGCGATCCCGAGCTCCGGTTCACCACCGGTGGCACCGCGGTGTGCTCGTTCGGTGTCGCGTGGACACCGCGGCGCCGCAACCCCCAGACCGGGGAGTGGGAGGACGGGGACACCTCGTTCTTCAACTGCTCGGCCTGGCGCGACCTCGGCGAGAACATCGCCGCGTCGATCTCCAAGGGCATGCGCGTCGTCGTGACCGGTTCGGTCCGGTCCCGCGACTGGGAGGACCGTGACGGGAACAAGCGGACCTCGATCGAGATCGACGTCGACGACTGCGCACCGAGCCTGCGTTGGGCCCAGGCGCAGATCGAGCGCACTTCGCGCGGCGGCTCCGACGGCGGTTCCGCGAACACCGGTGGTGGCGGCGGCGCCGGCGGTGGCGGTGGCGGTGGCGGCGGCAACCGTCCGCCCGACCCGACCTACGGCGACGAAGAGCCGTTCTGAACCGAATCCCTCCGGGCGCCGCAGCGCCCGATGCACGACATCGTTTGACGAACACCGATCCAGCTCGTCGAGAGCAGATCGTCCAGGAAAAGGACTGAAGCCCACATGGCCAAGAAAGCCAGCCGGGGTCCGCGCAAGCCGGAGAACCCCCGCAAGTACAAGAAGAAGACCAGCCCGCTCCTCATCGAGAAGGTCGAGTACGTCGACTACAAAGACGTCGATCTGCTCAGCCGCTTCATGAGCGACCGCGCCAAGATCCGCAACATGCGGGTCAGCGGCAACAACCGTCAGCAGCAGCTCGAGATCGCGAACGCGATCAAGATCGCCCGCGAGATGGCGCTCCTGCCGTACGCGAAGCGTGTCGCGTCGTCGGCCCGCGGAGGTCGTGGTGACCGTCGCGACGACCGTCGTGGTCCGCGCGACGACGACCGCAACGATCAGGTCGAGACCACCGAAGTGCTCGACGACCAGGTCGACACGGAGGTCGAGACGATCGAGGAAGGCGAGGGCTGAGTCATGCAGGTCATCCTCCGCAACGACGTTGCCGGTCTCGGCAAGCGCGGTGACATCGTCGACGTCGCCGACGGCCACGCCCGGAACTTCCTGTTCCCCAAGGGCCATGCCATGAAGGCGAGCTCCGGTGCGGTCGAGCAGGCCGCCAAGATGCGCCGCTCGCGCGACCTGAGGGACGCGAGCGACCGTGACGCGGCGACCACGATCGCGTCGACGCTGGTGCCCAAGGTCATCACGATCTCGGCCAAGGCGCACGACGACAAGCTGTTCGGTTCGATCCACGACGCCGAGATCGTCGCCGCGGTCCAGGAGCAGACGGGCATCGACCTCGATCGCAAGGTGATCACGATCGAGGAGCCGATCCGGACCGTCGGCCAGCACACCGTGACCGCCGCGCTGCACCCCGACGTCAGCTTCCCGATCACTCTCGAGGTCGTCGCCGAAGCCTGACTGGTTCGAACCAGTTCGAACCGCGAACGAACATCCGCACCGAGGGCGGGCCCGATCAGGGCCCGCCCTCGGTCGCGCGTCGGCGACGTTGTGACACCCCTCGATCACGATGTCCACATGGAACGGGCGTGCGTCCACGGGCAATTCACACGAGATCCACACGGTTGTCCCCTTCCTCCACACAGGGTGTTCGCGGCAGGCTGGTCACCCCATGGCTGGTGACGACTACTTCCCCATCGAAACCGGCGGTGGCCCCGGACCACGCAACGCGGATCGCCCACGCTCGGGCTCCTCGCGCGCCCGGGTGCCACCGCACAACATCGACGCAGAGGAATCGGTGCTCGGCGCGATGCTGCTCTCGCGGGAGGCGATCGGCATCGTCAGCGAGATGGGGCTGAACCCGCAGGACTTCTACCGTCCGTCCCATCGTCACATCTTCGACGCGATCCGCGCCCTCTACTCGAGTGCCGCGCCGGCCGACACCGTCACCGTCGCCGACGAGCTGCGCCGCGCCGGCCTGCTCGCGGAGGTCGGCGGACCCGAAGCGCTGCACGAATTGCAGAACGCCACCCCGGCGATCTCGTCGGCCGGGCACTACGCCAAGATCGTCCAGGAGACGGCGCTCCTCCGCCAGCTGATCTACGCGGCCGGCGACATCGCCGAGCTGGCGTACAGCGAACCCGACGATGTCATCAAGGCACTCGACGAGGCCGAGACCAAGGTGTTCAACGTCGCCGAGCAGCGGGTGACCGACACCACGCGGACCATCGAGGAGCTGCTCCCCGAGGTGATGGACCACCTCCAGGAGACCTACGACCGCGGCGACACGATCACGGGTGTCCCGACCGGCTACACCGACCTCGACGAGCTGCTCTCCGGTCTCCAGCCGAGCGCCCTCTACATCGTCGGCGCCCGGCCTGCCATGGGAAAGACGGCGTTCGGGTTGGGGATCGCGTCGCACGTGGCGATCCATTCCACCAAGCCGGTGCTCGTCTTCTCGCTCGAGATGGGGCACCAGGAGCTCACGCAAAGGATCCTGGCGAGCGAGGCCCGGGTCGATTCCACCAAGATCCGCACCGGCAAGCTGGCCGAGGCCGACTGGGCCAAGATCGGCAAGGCGATCGGTCGTCTCGAAGTCCCGTTGTTCCTCGACGACAACCCGCGGGTCACCGTCATGGAGATCCGGGCGAAAGCTCGGCGGATCAAGGCCCGGTACGGCGGGCTCGGGCTGATCGTCATCGACTACCTCCAGCTGATGGGCGGCAGTGGGTCGTCGGAGAACCGCCAGCTCGAGGTCAGCGACATCAGCCGGAACCTGAAGATCCTCGCCCGTGAGCTCGAGGTGCCGATCATCGCCCTCAGCCAGCTCTCCCGGAACCTGGAGGCCCGGGCCGACAAGCGCCCGATGCTCTCCGACTTGCGCGAGTCGGGCTCGCTCGAGCAGGACGCCGACGTGGTGATGTTCCTCTACCGCGACGAGGTGTACCACCCCGACTCGCCCGACAAGGGGTCGGCCGAGGTCATCGTCGCCAAGCACCGCGCCGGTCCGATCGGCATCAAACGGCTCGTGTTCCTCGGTCAGTACACGCGCTTCGACAACGCTGCGCCGCGAGCGGTCTGACCCCGCCGCCGCTCTCACCTCTCTGGTTCTGGTCGGGTTTCCGCCGGGGGCGTCGCGGCAGGAACCCGACCAGTTCGTTGGTGGGATGATGGCGTGATGGACCCCACCCAGTTCATCCGTTCCACCATGCCCTTGTGCGAGACCTTCGGGATGACGGCCTCGGAGCTCGCTGCCGACCGGGTCGTCGTCCACCTCGACTGGCGGCCGGAGCTCTGCACCGCCAACGGCCTCCTCCACGGTGGCGCCGTCATGACGCTCGCCGACTCGGCCGGCGCGGTGTGCGCCTACCTGAACCTCCCCGACGGTGCCGTCGGCACGTCGACCATCGAGTCGAAGACGAACTTCCTCGGCGCGGTCCGCGAGGGCGCCACCGTGACCGCGACCTCGGTCCCGCTCCACACCGGACGCACCACGATCGTCGTGGAGACCGAGCTGCGCACGGACGACGGCCGACTCGTGGGCAAGACGACCCAAACGCAGTCGGTGATCCTCTCGCGCTGACCCCACGAAACCGTCGCGGTCCCTGCGACACCCCTCGGCCAGACTGTCCGACATGACCTCCGCCGAACTGGCCATCGACGCGCGCGGCCTCGTCAAGCGCTTCGGCGACAAGGTGGCGCTCGACGGCGTCGACCTCCAGGTGCCGCGCGGCGCGATCTACGGGTTGCTCGGCCCGAACGGTGCCGGCAAGACGACGACGGTCCGCATCCTGACCACGCTCCTGCGTCCCGATGGTGGTGAGGCGTTCGTCGACGGGGTCGACGTCGTCGCCCACCCGCACGAGGTCCGCACCCGGATCGGCCTCACCGGGCAGTACGCGGCGGTCGAAGAGCGTCTGACCGGCCGCGAGAACCTCGAGTTCGTCGGTCGCCTGTTCCACCTGCCGAAGTCCGAGGTGAAGTCGCGGTCGGTCGAGCTGCTCGAGCGTTTCGACCTCGTCGACGCGGCCGGCCGGCTCCCGAAGGGCTACTCGGGCGGCATGCGCCGACGTCTCGACATCGCCATGAGCCTGATCGCACGACCGTCGGTGCTGTTCCTCGACGAGCCGACCACCGGCCTCGACCCCCGGAGCCGGCTCGCGATGTGGGACCTCATCGAGGAGCTCGAAGCCGATGGCACCACGGTGCTGCTCACCACGCAGTACCTCGACGAGGCCGACCGGCTCGCCGAGCGGATCATCGTGGTCGATCACGGTCGCGTGATCGCGAACGGCACCAGCGACGAGCTGAAGGACCGGATCGGTGGTGATCGTCTCACGGTGTCGATCGCGCGGGCGGAGAACCGCGACCTCGCGCTCGCGACGCTGCGCCCGCTCTGCACGGGCGATGTCGACGTGAGCCACGACGGCCGCACCTTCTCGGCCCCGATCCACTCGGGCGATCGTGTCGTGCCCGGGGTGATCCGGGCGCTCGACGATGCCGGGATCGACGTGCTCGACGTCGAGGTGCGGCGACCGACCCTCGACGACGTGTTCCTCACCCTCACCGGCCACGTCACCGCCGAGCCTGACGAAGAGGTCGCCTGATGCACCGCGTCACGCTCGCGCTCAAGGACTCGCTGGTCGAGGCGGAGCGGCACCTCCGCATCGTCCCCCGCAACATCGAGCTGCTCATCTTCGCCACCATTCAGCCGATCATGTTCCTGGTCCTGTTCGCGTACGTGTTCGGCGGGTCGATCCAGGTGCCCGGTTTCACGAACTACGACCAGTTCCTCGTCCCGGGCATCTTCAGCCAGTCGCTGGTGTTCGGATCGGCGCTCACGGGCATCGGTATCGCCGAGGACCTGAGCAAGGGTCTCGTCGACCGGCTGCGGTCACTCCCGATGGCGCGGGCTGCGGTCCTCGTCGGTCGCACGGTGAGCGACCTGGTCCGCAACGTCCTCACGTTCGTCGTGATGGTCGCCGTGGCGTTCTGGCCGGTCGGGTTCCGGTTCGACGGCGGCCTGGCCGATGCGCTGTGGGCGACCCTGCTGCTGCTCCTGTTCAGCTACGCGCTGAGCTGGGTGCAGGCGCTGATGGGACTGTCGATCGGCTCGGTCGAGGCGGCCAACTCCGCCGGTCTGATCTGGATGTTCCCGCTGACGTTCGTGTCGTCGGCGTTCGTCGACCCCGACACGATGCCCGACTGGCTCCGACGGGTCGCCGAGGCGAATCCGTTCACGATCGTCACCGACGCGGCGCGGGCGCTCTACAACGGCCACCCGGTCGGCAACGACGTGCTCTGGTCGATCCTCTGGTCGATCGGCATCATCGTCGTGTTCGCCACCCTGAGCATCCGCAAGTTCAACAACTCCACCGTCGCCTGACGGGGATCAGGTCAGAGCCGCTGCCGCGAGCTCGCGCAGTCGGACCTTCTGGATCTTGGTGCCGTTGGCGCCGGGGGTGGTCGGGAAGGCATCGATCGTGAGGATCCGGGCCGGGACCTTGTAGCGCGCGAGTCGGGCACGGCACAAGGTGGTGGCTGCCGTCTCGTCGAACCCGTCGGGGGCGATCACGAACGCCACCGGCCGAGCACCGCCGGGACGGTCGACCGCGACGACCTCGGCGGCCACGACCCCGTCGATCGCCAGGAGGATCGCCTCGATCTCGGCCGGCGCGACGAGGAACCCGCCGAGGCGCAGCACGTCACCCAACCGCGAGACGTACTCGAACGCGCGCTCGCCCTGCGCCTCGGCGAGATCGCCGGTCCGGAACCAACCGTCGTCGTGGTGTCGTTCGGTGAGCTCGTCGTCGATGTGATCCCCGCCCTCGGTCAGGTAGCCGGTGAACAGGCTCGGCCCCCGGACCTGCAGCTCCCCGTCGACGACGCGGTACGAGGACCGCGGCGACGTCAGCGTGCCGCCGGCTCGTGAACGGTCGGCTGGACCCGCAGATGGATCGCGCAGCGCGAACAGCGCCTGGACCTCGCTCATGCCGTAGAGACCGGTGAGCGTCGCGCCGGCGTCGTCGGCCCGGGCGACGATGCCGTCGAGGCTCGTGTTGAACCTGGCGTAGCCGCCGAGGCGCACCGAGGTGACGTCGGTCCCGTGTTCGAGGAGACGGTGGAACAGGTCGTCGCTCCCGTTCACCGCGGTGACCCGCTCGCGCTCGATGAGGGCGGCGGTCGTGGCGAGGTCGTAGTCGGTGACGACCGTGCGACTGTGCCCGGCGATCGCACCGGTCAGCGAGGCGAGACCGAACGTGCCACACAACGGCATCACCACCAACACGACCGAGCCGGGGTCGTGACCGAACGCGGCCGCGACGTCGGTGGCGTGCTCGGCGATCGACCGCTGGGGGTGGAGCACCATCTTCGGTCGGCTGGTCGTCCCCGACGTCGTGAAGACCACGTACGGGTCGTCGGGCGTGCCGGCCGGGTCGATCGGGTCGACATCGCGCCAGCTGCTCGGCAGCTCGGTCACGGTGAGGGAGGCGCCGGATCGTTCGATCAGCTCACGTGACTCGGCGTCGGAGTAGCGGGTGTTCACCGAGACGAGGACGAACCCGCCGGCACCGCACGCCGCGAGCAGCCGGACGTAGTCGGGCCCGTTCGACATCCGCACCGCGACGCGGTCGCCGTGCCGTATCCCGGCGCCACGGAGCCACCCGGCGATCCGTCGCCCGTCCTGCCAGAGCGAGTCGGACAGGTGCTCGCTGCCGTCGTCGAAGACCAGCGTTGCCCTCGACCCGGTGAACAGTCCTTCGATGGTCGAATCACCCACCGCTCCAGCATCGCGGACCGGTGACCGTGTGTCGCGTGTCGTGTGCGGGCGTGGGACACCCAGGGCCCCGGCAGACTGTCGGGATGTTCCTGGGTGAGGATCTGCTGCAGTGGTTGTTGCTGGCGCTCGGCGGTGCGCTGTTCGTCGGGAACGTCACCGCGATCGTCCGGCCGCCTGCCGAGCACCCGGAGGAGGGTCAGCTCGAGCGGGCGCCGATCGGGCGCAGCCTGGTGTACGCCGGACTCGGTCTCGTCGCCGCGATCTGGGCGCTCGCCACGCTCATCGCAGGCTGATCGACCATCCCAGGCCGGCCACCGCTCGCTGTCGACGACCGTGGCGGCGTGGCGACTCTGCGGAAGCGATGATGCCGAGGGACGTCGTGATCGCTTCCCCAGAGTTCAGGTGGCGGTGTCAGGTCGTTCCGGGGTGGCTGGGGTGGTTCCCCCGGGCCGTGCCCGACCGGGGGCTCGTACACTCCGTGGCCATGTCCGGTCGGCCGCTGCAGCTCCGCTTCGTCTCGTCGGCGACCCGCACCCACCAGCTTCCCGACTCCGACGCCGAGGTCGCGTTCATCGGTCGGTCCAACGTCGGCAAGTCGTCGCTCATCAACGCCCTCGCCAACCAGAAGCAGCTCGCCCGTGTCTCGAACACGCCGGGCCGGACCCAGCTGATCAACGTCTTCCAGCACCGCGACGGTGGCACCCTCGTCGACCTGCCCGGATACGGCTACGCCAAGGTGCCGGGTCGGGTCCGCCGGGACTGGCCGGAGATGATCGAGGGCTACCTCCTCGAGCGCGAACCGCTCGTCATGGTGTTCGCCCTGGTCGACGGCGAGATCGGCCCCACCCCGCTCGACCAGCAGGTGCTCGAGTGGCTCCGCGACAACGAGATCCCCCACACCGTCGTCGCCACCAAGATGGACAAGGTCAAGTCGTCGAAGAGGCGGACCCGCAAGCGCGACCTGGCCGAGGCGTGCCTGCTCGAGGTGGGCGACATCGTGTGGGTCAGCGCGGCCAAGGGCGTGAACATCGACCAGCTCCGTGGGCTCGTGGTCGCCCACCTCGGCGGGTGACGTCGGCTGACCGTCGGCGCGGGAGCGGGCGACATCGCGACCTTGCTGCGTTTCGCACCGGTCGCCACTCGTCGGCCAGTATCTCCCCCGTGATCGAGCACTACGACGCTGCGTGGAACGAGCTGACCGCCCCCGGTGCCCAGTTCGCGATGTCCGAGATCGAGGTGCGGGGCGCGCCGATGCGGGTCTTCGACGCCGCGCCACCCACGATGCGGTCGTTCTGGGAGCTCGCAGCCATGTACGCCGACCGGCCGTACGTGGTGTTCGAGGACGAGCGGTACACGTACGCCGAGATCGACGCCAGCGTGCGCGCCCTCGCCCACCTGCTCCACGACCGGTTCGGTGTGGGCCACGGCGACCGGGTCGCGATCGCCATGCGCAACTATCCCGAGTGGGTGATCGGCTACTGGGCGACCGTGTCGCTCGGCGCCGCGGTGGTCGGCATGAACGCGTGGTGGACGAGCGCCGAGATGGCGTACGGGCTCGGGGACTCGACGCCGAAGGTGCTGATCGTCGACGACGAGCGGCTCGAGCGCGTCCTGCCCGTCCTCGACGATCTGCGGGAGCAGTTCCCGCTCCACCTCATCACCGTTCGCAGCGACCGCGACCTGCCGGCCGACGCCGACCGCTGGACCGACGTCGTCGTCCCGGACGACGCGCCGGCCGGACTGCCGCCGGCGGAGATCGACCCCGACGACGACGCCACCATCTTCTACACGTCCGGCACGACCGGGTTTCCGAAGGGGGCGCAGCTCACCCACCGCGGGTCGGTCCACAACGTGATGAACATCGCGTTCATGACGACGGCGGCGACCCTCGCCGAGGCCAAGGCGGTCGCCGCCGGCGACCTCGAGGCGCCGTCGGCGCCGGCCGACCCCGACGCCGGCCCGGCGGTCTTCCTGGCGCCGACGCCGCTGTTCCACGTCACCGCCAACAACTGCCTGCTCCAGCCGTGCACGCTCGTCGGCGGGAAGGTCGTCTTCATGTACAAGTGGGACGCCGGTCGGGCGCTCGAGCTGATCGAACGGGAGGGGGTCACGAACTTCTCCGGCGTCCCGACGATGAGCCGGGAGCTGCTCATGCATCCCGACTGGGCGACCCGCGACACGTCGTCGGTGAAGGGCATGGGCGGTGGCGGCGCCCCGGTGCAGCCCGACCTGGTCGACAAGATCGACAAGTCGCTCGCCAAGGGCGTGCCGTCGACCGGCTACGGCCTCACCGAGACGTGCGGCATCGTCACGGCCAACTCGGCCAAGCTGTACACCGCCAAGCCGTCGTCGTGCGGGCGGGTCGTGCCGACGCTCGACGCCCGCCTCGAGGACGAGTTGGGCAACGTGCTCGAGCCCGGCCCGGACGTGGTCGGTGAGCTGTGCGTGCGCGGCTCGATCGTGATCAAGGGCTACCTCAACCGGCCCGATGCGACGACCGACGCGATCCGCGACGGCTGGTTCCACACCGGTGACATCGCCCGCATCGACGAGGACGGGTTCGTGTTCATCGTCGATCGCGCCAAGGACATGGTGCTGCGTGGTGGGGAGAACGTCTACTGCTCGGAGGTCGAGGCCGCCATCTACGAGCACCCCGAGGTGGCCGAGGCCGCGGTGTTCGGCATCCCGGACGATCGGCTCGGCGAGGCAGTGGCCGCAGCGGTCGTGTTGCGGCCGGGTGGGGGACTGACCCAGGACCAGCTCACCGAGTTCCTCGCCGAGCGGATCGCCAAGTTCAAGATCCCGACGACGGTGTGGTTCCGCGAGGAACAGCTGCCGCGGAACGCCAACGGCAAGTTCCTGAAGCGCGAGCTCCGAGACGCGCTCGTCGCCCAGAGCTGATCGGGTCAGCCCCTCCGGTCACGCGACGACGGGTGAGCGACTGCGCGGACGGAAGGAACGGAGGCTCAGCCGCCAGCGGATCCGCTGCCAGCGGGTCCGCTCTGCCCGCAGCGCGGCGTCGATCGCCCGGCTGGTCGACATGGCGTCGTCGGCGAGCCGCCCGGCGTCGCCGCGTGCTCCGAAGGTCATCGCCGTCGCCATCGCGGCGAGGCGCCGGAGCTCGTGTGGCACGCTCGGTGCGAGCGGGGCACCTCCTCGTGCGATGCGGTCGTCGGTCCAGGCCGGTCCGATCGTCAGCCCGGCGTCGACGAGCTCGTCGGCGACGTTCGCCCAGGCGCCCCGCACGCGATGGGCAGGATCCGGGTGGCGCAGGCGGGTGCGGCGGCGCCACCACTTGGCCGTCAGGATCGCCCCGATCACGATCAGCACGGGAAGGAGCCCGATCGAGACGCCGATCCCGATCCGGGCGGCCCACGTGGCGATGGTGCCCCACCGGCCCTCGTCGGTCGTGACCTCGACCGTCCGCTCCTCGTCGTCTTCGGGCTCGTCGTCGGGCGGCTGGATGGGCGGCTGCACCGCCGCCGGGCTCTGCGCGTCGGGTGGCGTCGGTTCGTCGTCCTCGATGGTCTCCTGGTCCACGGGCACCGGGTCGAACGCGAGCCAGCGGCCGCCGGCGTCGGTCTCGGCGCCGGTGCGTCCACCCGCGTCGTCGAGGCGGATTTCGGGCCACGAGGCGGCGTGGCCCGACTCGACCACGAGCGGCGAGGTGAGCGACTCGGGCGGGATCACGAAGCCCGTCGCGACCCGAGCGTCGACACCGAGCGAGCGGGCGAACAGGACGTACGCCGTCACGAACTGCTCACGCGTCCCACGCCGCGTTTCGGTGACGAACCGGTCGAGGAGCGCGAGCTGCTGACCACCGCCGGACGTGTCACGGTCGAGCACCCATTCCGATCGCATCGTGGTCTCGATGGTCCGGAGCTGCTGCAGCAGGTCGCCGTCGCCGCCGAGCTCGCGAGCCTGCTCCGCGAATGTCTGGGCGATCTCGTCGACGGGTCGGCGGGCGAACAGCGTGCCGTCGACCGCGCCGACCGTCGCGATCGACGGCGCCACCATCGACGTGGCGGTCACGGTCGTGCCCGGGACGGGCCGATCCGTCAGGCGGACCGCCACGCGCTCGAGGTCGGTCTCGACCGGCGCGTCCACCGAGAGCGGCCGCCCGGGGAACGGCACCAGATCGAGGTCGTCGCTGCGGTACACGACCTCGTAGGTGATCGGCGGTGGGTCGCCGGGCTCCACCGGTGGCGCCAGGCCGAGCCGCTCGCCGATCGGTCGGAGCGTGACCTGCGGGACCCAACGCTGACCGTCGTAGACGCCGAGCGCCGAGAGCCGCCACCGAGTCGGCAGCGCCCGACCGGCGATCGCCGAGCGGTCGGTGATCTCGAACAGCTCGATCGGTGGAACGGCGCGCCGCAACGCCACGGTTGCCTCGATCGGGTCGAGCACCGATGACGTGATGTCGGCCTCCTCGACGCTCCGCGGGTCGGCGCGGCCGGTCGACGGGACGATCGCCGACACCACGACGGCCACGATCGCGATCCCCGCCGTCGTGACGGCGATCGTCCGGTCACCGAGCAGGGTGGCGGTGCGAGGTGCGAGGAGCTCGCCGGGTGGCAGCGTTCCGACGGCCAGCGTGCCGAGGCCCAGAAGTGCGATCGTCCACCAGGCGGGGGCCTCGGGCGCCCCGAGCGCGATCACGATCACCGCCGCTACGGCGAGCGGTAGGACGGGTGCGAACCGCCACCGCGGGACGTCGGCGAGCAGGGCTGCGACGGCGGTCGCGATCGCGACGAGGAGGCCGACCGCGACGACGATCGAGGGTTCGACCGGGCTCGGCCACTCGGTGGTGAGCAGGCGTCGCGGGCCGCGCAACACCGCCTCGGCGACGTCCAAGGGTCCGCCGTCTTCGACCACCGCTGTCGCGAGGGCGCTCGCCGCCGCGGCGAGCACGAGGGCGACGGCGCGCCACGTCCGGCGCAGGCGCCGCGAGGCGAGCGCCGTGATTCCGACCGCCAGCGGGGAGAGCGCGAGCACGGGGAGCAGGTGGTCGAAGATGCCGGCCGCCATGACGGCGATCACGACACCCATCAGGGTCACCGCCGCGATGCGGGTGGGGCCGGTCGTGCGGAGGTCCGCGTCCACGGCGCCGCGGTGTGGCGCCGCCTCGTCCATGGCCAACCTGTTCACGGCCACGGGCGCCACCGCTCCGCGAAGGTCATGGCATCGTCGACCGCGAGGACCACGCCGCGTCCGGGGGTCGAGCCCTGCCCGACGCGGACCGTCGCGACCCGGTCGGTGTGCACGAGCGTCGTCGACGGGCCGGTCGGGCCGGTGACGAACATGATCATGGTGTGGTCGATCCCGGCGTGGAAGATCTCGACGAGCGACATGTGGTGGTCGTCGTCGACCTGGCCGACCGGGGTGAGCAGATCGAGGATGCGGGTCTCCCGTTCGATCGGCCGCATCGCACCGGGGTGGAACCGCGACGTCGTCTTGAGCGACACGTTGACGCCGCTCCGGAGCGCGTGCACGGCGATCGATGCCGCGACGTCGACCATCTCCTCGAAGTCGTCCGTGGTCGCTGCTCGATCGCTGCAGTCGAGCACGACCGTGAACTCTGGTCGCCGCAACTCCACGTGCTCGCGCAACATCAGCGTGCCCATGCGCGCCGATGTCGGCCAGTGGATCAGCCGTGGATCGTCACCGTCGACGTACTCGCGCAACGACACGAACCCGCTGAGCGGATCGGACGCTGCCTTGCGGATCACCGCCTCGTCCTCGACGGTGTGCATCGCGCCGTACGGACCCCGCAGCTGGTGGATGCGCGGGTGCACGATGACCGGTGAGGTCTGGTCACCCGCCCGGCGTCCGACGGCGAGCCCGAGCGGGTCGATGCGCTCGATCGACCAGGGCCCGACCGTGAACGTGCCCCGACGCCGCGTCGGGATGAGCCCCGTGCACTCGGTCCGGTCGAGGCCGTCCACGGGTGGGAGCTCGACACGGACCTCGACCGGCGCGTCTCCGCCGACGTCGACCGGTGGCACGGGGTTCCGGGCGGCACGGTCGTGCAGCAGCCACCGGGACGATGACGGGCCGGGTGCTGCGTGTGGTGGCGGGTGTGGTGGCGGGTGTGGTGGCGGTGCGTCGGGGTGATGCGAGCTCGCGGCCGGGGACTCGGTCAGGGTGTCGACGAGCACCATCGGCGCCGAACGGCGGCGTCCCGGGTTGACGATGCGGTACGTGGCGCGGACCGGGTCGCCCCGTGCGACGCGAGGTGACGCGATCGTCCGGTCGACGGTCGTGCGAACGCTGGCCCGGGCGCTCCACACGGCGATCGCGACGGCGACGGCGAGCGCCGACCCGGCCACCACGAGCTCGCCGTACGCCCACCACCAGCCACAGACGACCAGCGTCACCGCGGTGACCGCGACCCCGAGGCCGGACCGGGTCAGCAAAGGGTCAGCCCTCGCTGGTCCGGGGGACGGGCACCCGGTCGAGGATCTCGGCCATGATCGCCATGGTGTCGGCACCGGTGAGCTCGGCCTCGGGTCGCAGCGCGATGCGGTGTCCGCAGACCGCTGGCGCGACGTCCTGGACGTCGTCGGGGGTGACGAAGTCACGTTCGGCGGTCGCCGCCCAGGCCCGGGCGGTGCGGAGCAGCCCGATCGTGCCGCGCGTGGAGACACCGAGGCGCAGGTCGTGGTGGGTGCGGGTGGCCTCGGCGATGCGGACGATGTAGTCGTGGACACCCGGGGCGACCGAGACCCCGTCGACCGCCTCGATGACCCGCTCGAGCTGGACGACGTCGGTGACCGGGCTGACGCCCTCGTCGCCGCGGTGACGGTTGAACTCTTCGAGGATCGTGACCTCGGTGTCGTGGTCGGTGTACCCGAGGCTGATCCGCATCATGAACCGGTCGAGCTGGACGTCGGGGAGCGGGAAGGTCCCCTGGAAGTCACGTGGGTTCTGGGTGGCGATCACGAAGAACGGGCGGGGCACGGCACGCGCGACGCCGTCGACGGTCACCTGGCGCTCCTCCATCACCTCGAGCAGCGCGGACTGGGTCTTCGGGCTCCCGCGGTTGATCTCGTCGCCGATCAGCACGTTCGCGAAGACCGGACCCTCCCGGAACCGGAACTGTCCGTTCGCCTGCTCGTAGATCATGACGCCGGTGATGTCGCTCGGCAGCAGGTCGGGAGTGAACTGCACGCGCTTCCACGAGCCGGCGATCGAGCCGGCGATCGCCTTGGCGAGTGAGGTCTTGCCGGTGCCGGGCACGTCGTCGAGGAGGAGGTGCCCTTCGGCGAGCAGGCAGGCGATCGCCATGCGGATCTGCTCGTGCTTGCCGCGCACGACCGTGTCGATGTTGCCGACGAGCGCCTGCACCACCGAACTGATGTCTCCCACCACCTCACGGAGTGTAGAGCGGCGCCACGACCCGCCGACCGCGACTCGTCGTCAGGCCACTACTCGGCGTGGAGGACGACGGCGATGCCCTGGCCGACGCCGATGCACATCGCGGCCAGGCCCCACCCGCCGCCGCGACGACGCAGCTCGTGGGCGAGCGTCGTCACGATCCGGGCGCCGGAGCACCCGATCGGATGGCCGATGGCGATCGCTCCGCCGTTCGGGTTGACGATCGACCGGTCGAGGTCGGGCCACTCGGCGAGGCAGGCCAGCGACTGCGCCGCGAACGCCTCGTTGAGCTCGACCGCCGCGAGGTCACTCCAGCCGATGCCCGCGCGATCGAGCGCGACCTGCGCGGCCTCGACCGGTCCGATGCCGTAGAGGTGCGGGTCGACGCCCGTCACGGCCCGCGATGCGATCCGGGCGAGCGGTTCGAGGTCGAGCGCTGCGAGCGCGGCTTCGGAGCCGATCAGCATCGCGGCAGCACCGTCGTTCATGGGGGATGCGTTGCCGGCGGTGACCGACCCGTCCGAGCGGAACACCGGCCGGAGCCGTGCGAGCGACTCCACAGTCGAGTTGGCGCGGATGCACTCGTCCTGCGCGAGGTCGGCGGCGTATGGCGGGACGGTCTCTCCGTCGAACCGGCCCTCGGCCCAGGCCGCGGCGGCGCGCTGGTGGCTGCCGACCGCGAACTCGTCTTGCTCCTCGCGACTGATGCCGTACCGGTCGGCGAGGATCTCGGCGCCTTCGCCGAGTGCGACCGTCCACTGGTCGGGGTGACGGGGGTTCACCATCCGCCACCCGAGCGTCGTCGAGTGCATCTGCTGGTTGCCGCGCTCGTACGGTTGCTCGGGCTTCTGGACGACCCATGGCGCCCGGGACATCGATTCGACGCCGCCGGCGATGACGAGCTCGGCGTCGCCCACGGCGACCTCGCGACTCGCGTGCAGCACCGCTTCCATGCCCGACCCGCACAGCCGGTTGGTGGTGGCGCCGGGCACCGAGGTCGGGAGCCCGGCAAGCAGCGCGGCCATGCGGGCGACGTTGCGGTTCTCCTCGCCAGCGCCGTTCCCGTTGCCGAGGTGGACGTCCTCGATCGTGGCGGGGTCGAGTCCGTCGTGGCGCGCGAGCAGCGACGCGATCACGCCGGCGGCGAGATCGTCCGGCCGGACCCCGGCGAGCGCGCCGCCGATCTTCCCGATCGGCGTCCGGACGGCATCGATGATGTACGCACCCACGCCCCGGATCGTACGTGTCGCGCAAGGTGTCAGACACCTTGCGCGACACGGCGTCGCTCGTCCGCGAGGATGGTTTCGTGGACGAGCCGATCCGGCATTCGCCGACCCCCGGCTGGCCTGGCTGTACGACGTGTTCGAGGACGACCGTGACGACCTCGAGGTGTACGCCGCGCTGGCCGTCGAGCTGGGTGCCCGCTCGGTGATCGACGTCGGTTGCGGCACCGGTGAGCTGGCGGTGCGGCTCGCTCGCCGTGCCTTCGACGTGGTCGGCGTCGACCCGGCGGTGGCCTCACTCGACGTGGCACGGAACAAGGACGACGCCGGGCGCGTGACGTGGGTCGAGGGCGACGCCACCCGGCTCGCTGCGGAGCTCCAGGGCTGGCGGCCGATCTGGCGGTGATGACGGGCAACGTCGCCCAGGTCTTCGTCGCGGACGCCGACTGGTGCGCGACGCTCACCGCGATCCACGGCTCGCTGCGACCGCGTGGCCATCTCGTGTTCGAGACGCGTCGACCTGAGGTCCGTGCGTGGGAGGCGTGGGTCGAGGAGCTCACGACGGAGCGGCCGAGGCTCGACGACGGCACGGTGGTCGAGACCTGGTTCGATCTGCTCAAGGTCGATGGAACACCGGACGGCGAGGGACCGCTGACGGTGTCGTTCCGGTGGACCTACGTGTTCGACCCCGACGGGATGGCACCCGAGACCGTCGTCTCCGACTCGACGCTCCGGTTCCGCGGCCGCGCCGAGATCGAGCGCGACCTGCAGCGAGCGGGCTTCGACGTCGTCGAGGTCCGTGACGCACCGGACCGACCCGGGAAGGAATGGGTGTTCGTCACGAGCTGTGCCTGACGCGATTCGTCACACGGTCGTGGACCGCACCGGCGCAGTACGTGGTATCACGGATCGGCCCGGTGAGATGCCGCCGTCGGTGCGGTGAACACCCCCGGCCCGGGCGGGCAAGAGTGGTTGTGATGATCGA
>DATHUU010000237.1:0-3176 GCA_035461925.1 Ilumatobacter sp. | reverse complement strand
CACACCACGTACACGCACCGGTACGTGTTCGACCTGCACCCCGACACTGACGTGTTCTGGTGCACCGCCGACGTCGGCTGGATCACCGGGCACAGCTACATCGTCTACGGCCCGATGTCGAACGGGTGCACGCAGGTGATGTACGAGGGCGTCCCGAACTTCCCGGACAACGACCGGTTCTGGGCGATCATCGAGAAGTACCGGGTCACGAAGTTCTACACCGCACCCACCGCGATCCGGACGTTCATGAAGTGGGGTGCCGAGGAGCCGGCCAAGCACGACCTGACGTCGCTGCAGCTGCTCGGCACGGTCGGCGAGCCGATCAACCCCGAGGCGTGGATGTGGTACCACGAGCACATCGGCGGCGAACGGTGCCCGATCGTCGACACGTGGTGGCAGACCGAGACCGGCGGCATCATGATCAGCCCGCTGCCCGGAGTGACGACCACGAAGCCGGGTTCGGCCACCCATCCGCTCCCCGGCGTCGAAGCGGAGCTGGTCGACGACGACGGCAACCGCGTCGAGCGCGGGGGCGGGTACCTCACCCTCACCAAGCCGTGGCCCGGGATGTTGCGCGGCATCTGGGGGGACTCGCAACGGTACGTCGACACCTACTGGTCGCGGTTCCCAGGCCGGTACTTCGCCGGCGACGGCGCCAAGATCGACGACGACGGGTACACCTGGGTGCTCGGCCGGGTCGACGACGTCATGAACGTGTCCGGACACCGCATCTCGACCGCCGAGATCGAGTCGGCGTTGGTGTCACACCCCGCCGTCGCCGAAGCCGCGGTCGTCGGCGCGACCGACGCGACCACCGGACAGGCGGTGATGGCGTACGTGATCCTGCGCGGCGGTGCCGGCGACGTCACGGCCGAGGAGCTCCGCAACCACGTCGCCGCCGAGATCGGAGCGATCGCCAAGCCGAAGGCGATCTTCATCACCCCCGACCTGCCCAAGACCCGGTCGGGCAAGATCATGCGTCGCCTGCTGCGAGACGTCGCCGAGGGTCGCAACCTCGGCGACACGACGACCCTTGCCGATGCCAGCGTCGTCGACGAGCTGCAACGGCGCGCCGCCGACGGCGGTGGCGATGACTGAACCCGACGGGGACGCCCCGCAGCCGTCGGACGACCAGGAGGAAACCGAATCGCGGCTCGACGCTGCACTGCGTTCGTTCAAGGCACGCCACCCGGCTGCCGATAGGACCCCTGTGAGTGAAAGCGGCCGTTCGGGCATGACGTGGAGTCCCGTGACCGACGCGGGCGCTGGCAGTGGGACGGAAGCCGAGCCTCGGCCGCGCTCGTCGTTCCAGTTCGATCTCGGCAGCGCGTTGGCTCGACTCGATGGTGTGGCCGGCCCGTCGCCGGCCGAGCAGGCCACGAGCACCGAGGCCGGCGACGTGGTCGAGCCCCTCCCGTCGCGGATCCCGGGGTCGGGTGTCGTGCCGGCGCCGACGACGGCCGACGAGCCCGATCAGGCCCCTCCGCTGCCGACGCGGGCGAGGTCGTCGGAGTCGGAGACACCCGACCCTCTGCCGACCAGAGGTCGTACCAGCGGTCCGATCGCCGAGACAACGCCGACCGTCGATCCCCTCCCCACGCGGACACCCCGGACCGAACCCGCGGAACCAGTGACTCGGCCGATCCAGCCGGAACGACCCGTCGCGCGACCGCAGCCGACGGCGCGATCGGTGTTCGACAACGCAAATCCGACCCCCACCCTGCCCCCGACCGGTGCTCCGACGCTCCCGACCCAACCACCACCACCGGCTGCACGGCCGGCGGCCAGCCCGCCGGTCACGATCGCCCACACCGCCGACGGCCTGGCGTTCCCCACGCTGCCGTCGACCGTCCCGTCGGCGCCGCCACCCGTCATCGCGCCGATCGAGTCCGCGCCGTCGACGCCCGAGCTGAACGCCCTCCGCTCGGCACAACTGCGCGCCAATCGCAACGACCGCCGCGGCAAGCTCTTCGGCCGGTCGCTCCTCGCCCTCGTCGCGCTGGGCGGGCTGGTCGCGGCCGCGCTGCTGTTCGGACGCTCCTATCTCTTCCCGACCGAATGGGATCCGGAGCTGACACCGCTCGTCGACGAGATCCAGAGCGCCCGCGAGGCCGAGTTCGATCACACCGTCCCGTTCGTCGAACGACCGGCGTCCGAGTACGCACCGCTGGTGACCGCACACGTGCTCGGCGACGACTGGAACACGCGACTTCCCGAGTGGCGGGCGCTCGGTCTCGCCGTGGGTGACGGTGCCGTCGCCGACGTGCAGGTTCGGGTCGCGACGCTCTACCCGGCGTTCTTCGACCCGGAATCGGACACGATCATCGCTTCCGCCGACCGCAGCGTCGATGCTCGTGAGCCGGCGCTCCGCCTGGCCCTCGAGTCGGTGTTGGGATTCCAGCTCGGGGACGGGGAACCGGCGGAGCTCCCGCCGCTCGGTGTCACCGGGCTCGAATCCGTGGAGCGTACGGCCCGTCGATCGTTCGATGCCGCTGTCGCCGGGCTCGTCGCGAGCGCGCCCGACGCGATCACCGATCTCGCAGGTGTCCCGGTCCCCGTCGCCTACCAGCTGCGGGCGACCGACAGCATCGGTCCGATGCTCGTCGAGGGCCTCACCGATCCACGTCCGGGTGACGAGCTTCCGGCGTCGATCGATCGACTCGACGATGCCGCCGTGTTGGCGGTCGGAGGGCTCCGGCAGCCCGGCGACCAGCAGATCCTCGAGCCCGTCGCCCTCGGCGCCGACGACTGGGCGCTCATCTGGGGAGCGCGACTGTCACCGGCGATCGTCGGGGAGATGGCCGACGCACTGGCGGCCGACTCGTACTCGGTCGTCAACCGGTCCGGGGTCACGTGCTTCCTCGCGGTCTTCCAGACCGAGATGGACGTCGCGGGGGCGTCGATGCTCGCCAACGCGACCAGCTGGGCGTCCGGCGCCGGAGCCGGCGCACAGGCGGTCGCGACCCAGCTCGGTCCCGACCGTGTCCAGGTCGAGGCCTGCGACCCGGGCGCCGATGCGGTGACGGTACCTTCGGTCACGGCCACCGATCTGGTGATCCGCCGTCAGCTCGACCGTCTCGCCGACTGACGGCCGCCGGCTCTGGACGCGTCGGCCGGTCAGTCGCGGAAGTTGTCGAACTGGAGCGGGATGCCGAGGTCGGCACCCTTCAGCAGGT
>DATHUU010000236.1:0-2852 GCA_035461925.1 Ilumatobacter sp. | reverse complement strand
CCAGGGCGATGACCTTCGCCACCGACCGCCTGGCCGTCCAGGTCGACGATCACCGCGACATCCCCGACATCGAGCTCGCGCTCGTCGTCACCGAACCGTCGACCGAGATCCACCGCCGCCTCCTCGCCGACCCCGCGTACGCACGTGTCTGGTCGAACGCCAGGTTCACGATCTTCCGACCGCGCTCGTGAAGAGACCGATCCCTCTGCCACAACGTCAATCCAACAGGGCGGCGAGGGCGGCGACGTAGGGAGCCGGGTCCTCGTCGACGGCCTCGCCGTAGAGCTTGACCTTCGGTTCGGTGCCGCTCGGGCGGATCTGGACGCGCACCCCACCCTCGAGCTCGAAGCGGAGCAGATCGGCTTCGGGGTACTCCTCGGTCGCGACCACCGATCGTCCGCCGATCTCGACCGGCGGATCGGCGCGCAGCGCGGCCACCTTCGCCGCGGCATCGGACGGATCCATCCGGACCGACGCGTCGGCGAGCACGTGGCGCCCGTAGCGGGCGGCGATGTCGTCGAGCCACTCCTGCATCGTGCGTCCGTCGGCCGCCGCGACCGCAGCCATCTCGGCGAACAGCACGGCGGCACTGATGCCGTCCTTGTCGAGCGGCCGGGGGGCGACGAGGTACCCGAGCGCCTGCTCGTAGCCCATCACGAACCGCAGCTCGGGCCGATCGAGCACCGCCCGGGCGATCCACTTGAACCCGGTGAACGTCTCGGCGGACGTCACACCGTGATGGGCAGCCATCTTCCCCAGCAGCGACGACGACACGAGCGTCGTGACCACCAGCCGGTCCGTCCCCGTGTCGCAGGCGAGGAGGTAGTCGGCGAACAGCCACCCGATCTCGTCACCACCGAGCCGCCGCCACGAGCCGTCGGGCTGGGGGATCGCCGCACCCAACCGGTCGGCATCGGGGTCGTTCGCGATCGCGACGTGCGCACCCGACGCCTTCGCGACCTCCATCAGCAGGTCCATCGCGCCCGGTTCCTCGGGGTTCGGGAACGACACCGTCGGGAAGGTGCCGTCGGGCTCGAACTGCTCGGCGACGACCGCCGGGCTCGGCAGGCCGGCTGCCTCGAACGCCCGAAGCAGGACCGCGCCGCCGACACCGTGCATCGCCGTGTAGGCGACCGGGACACCCGGGACGTCGCGGCGTCTGCGCACGGAAGGCACGGATGCGATGTACGCATCGACGAGCTCGTCACCCACGACGGTGACCAGCGGATCGTCCTCGGGACCGATCGGCACGTCGGTCGGGTCGACACGGTCGATGCACGCCGAGATGGCCGAGTCGTGTGGCGGCACGATCTGCGCGCCGTCCCCGAGGTATACCTTGTATCCGTTGTCGGCCGGCGGGTTGTGCGACGCCGTGACGACGACACCTGCCGCGGCGTCGACTTCGGTGATCGACCAGGCGAGCACCGGAGTCGGCACCCGTTGGTCGAACAGTCGGGTCGGGATGCCGTGAGCAGCCATCACTCGCGCCGTGTCGCGGGCGAACAGGTCGCTCTTGCGACGGGCGTCGTAGGCGACGACGACGCCGCGCTCGCGGGCTCGCGGGTCGGTGTCGATCAAGTACTGGGCGAGCCCCGCGGCGGCTTGTCGCACCACCAACCGGTTCATGCGCAGCGGCCCGGCGCCGACGGCGGCACGGAGTCCGGCGGTACCGAACTGGAGCCGGTCGGCGAACCGCTCCGACAGGTCGTCAAGATCACCCTCGAGCAGCGCCTGGAGCTCGGACCGGATGTCGTCGTCGGGTTCGGCGGCGAGCCATCGCGCCGCCCGCGCACGTACGTCGTTGCTGGTCACTCCACCAGCGTACGCAGCTCCACCAGGGGTCGCGGACCCACGTGCGAGATGACTTCACCCGCCGCGATCGACCCGAGCCGACCGCACTCGTGGAGGGGACGACCGGTGGTGAGGCCGTGGAGGAAACCGGCGGCGTACAGGTCGCCAGCGCCGGTCGTGTCGATCACGCGCCGGACCGGGACGGCCGGGACCTCGACGAGCTCGTCGGCGGTGACGATGATCGACCCGCTGGCACCGACGGTGATCGCCGCGAACTCACAGTGCTTGCGGAGCTCGTCGACGGCCTCCTCGAACGTCTCGGTCTGGTAGAGCGAGATCAGCTCGGCCTCGTTCCCGAACAGGAGGTCGACCTCGTCGTCGACCAGGGCGAGGAAGTCGTCGCGGTGGCGATCGACGCAGAACGAGTCCGACAACGTGAGCGACACCATCCGACCGGCCGCGTGGGCGATCCCTGCGGCATGACGGAAGGCCGCCTTGGCTTCGTCCCGGTCGTACAGGTAGCCCTCCATGTAGAGGACCTTGCCGTCGGCGATCGTCGCCTCGTCGAGATCGGGCACGCCCAACAGGCTCGATGCCCCGAGATAGGTGTTCATGGTGCGCTCGGCGTCGGGGGTCACCACGATGATGCAGCGTCCGGTCGGGACGTCCCCGTCCTGCGCGCCGGGCCGGAACTTCACACCGACGGCCTTCAGGTCGTGCCCGAACACCGCACCCAGATCGTCACCACTGACCTTGCCGAGGTATGCAGCCGCGCCCCCGAAGCTCGCGACCCCGCACATCGTGTTGGCCGCCGATCCGCCGCTCATCTCGACGGCGGAGCCGAGCGCTCGATAGAGCTGCACCGCCCGGTCGGTGTCGATGAGATCCATCCACCCCTTCGTGAGACCGTGCTCCTCGAGGAAGTCGTCGCCGGCGTGCGCGATCACGTCGACGAGGGCGTTGCCGATGCCGACGACGTCGTACCTGGCCGGTGGGGCGCTGATGCTCTCGCTCGAGTCGCTCACCGCGGGCAGAGTAGCCCGCAGACCGTCGGAGCGGCC
>DATHUU010000235.1:0-26194 GCA_035461925.1 Ilumatobacter sp. | reverse complement strand
GCTGCGACCACCGCCCCGATGTCGGTGAGCTGGAGCAACCCTCCCTCGGGTCGGATGCGCCGTTCGGCGAGCTCGACGTGGATCGAGCCCGCCTGCACCGCCCACCCCAACGCACGGGCCGCGGCGAGGTCGGCCACCTCCGTCCCCGCCCGGACGAGAACCGCCGGATGGGCATCGAGGTAGGCGGTCGAGAAGTCGAGGTCGGCGTCGCGCCCAGCCGTCGGGGTCAGCTCGGCGAGGGCGACATCGGCCCCGGCGAGATCGCCGCCGACGAGACGCTCGAACGGCACGTCGACGACACGGACGCGATCGACGCCGAACCGCTCCGCCAGCTCGAGCGCGATCCCGTGCTCGAAGCCACCGGTCGGCGAGGTGGCGGTGCCTTCCCAGAACCCCGGGGCGGGGAGGCTCGTCACCACCACCAGCACGCCCGGCTCCGACGGGGTGAACGAGCCGGCCGCAGGCCCGGAGGGCACAACGCCACACCCTGTGGCGATCAGACCTGCCGTGATCAGCATCCACCTCAGTGCGCCAACACCCCGGAGCGTTCTCACTGGCGGGTCACGGTACCCAGCGCGTGTCGCGGGCGCCCATTCCAGCGCGCACTACGCTCCCGGTCGCATCCGATCCGCGGTGCTGCTCGACGAAGGGACGACCGGTGCTCCTGCAAGCGATCGGTGCCGGACTGCCGGCTGCCGTGGCCATCGCCCTCAGCCCGTTCCCGGTGATCGGCATCGTGCTGGTGCTCGCCGGGCCGCACGGTCGAGCAAGCGGTGTGAGCTTCGCCGCCGGATGGCTGGTGGGGCTGTCGGTGGTGAGCGCGATCGTGACCGTGGTGCTCCTGGGTGCCGACGAGCCCGGGAGCACGAGGGCCGCGGTCGCTGACTGGGGCCGTGTCATCGCCGGCGCGGGGCTGATCGTGCTGGGGCTGCGCAAGTGGCGGTCGAGACCTCGACCGGGTGACGAGGTCGATCCACCGGCGTGGATGAGCTCGCTCGATGCGGTGGCACCGCCACGGGCACTCGTGCTGGGGCTCGGGCTGGCGGGCGCCAACCCCAAGAACTTCGCGCTGGCCGCCGCGGCGGCGACCTCGATGGCACAGGTCGGGGTCGAAGGAGCGACGATGGTCGTCGCGATCATCGTGTTCGTGCTCGTGGGCTCGGCCTCGGTCGTCGGTGCCGTGGTGGTCCGTTTCGTCGGCGGCGCACGAGGGGTGGCGATGCTGGAGGGCGTCCGCGGGTTCATGGTCACCAACGCAGCGGTCATCACGATGGTCGTCTTGGTGCTGATCGGGGCCAAGGTCCTCGGCGACGGCCTCAACGGCCTCGGGCGGTGACGAGGGAACCCGGTCTGCAACGCTGCGGCAGCGATCATGCCCGAGCAGGTCGACATCGCTTCCATAGCGTCGAGCACGAGAAGCTGCGGCAGCGATCATGCCGAAGGAGGTCATGATCGCTGCCACAGAGTCGGACTGTCGGGAGTCGGACTGTCGGACCGAGTGAGCGGGGGCGGTGCCGGCGTCAGCCGGACAGGCCGGTCAGGATGTCCTGGAGGCTCTCGAGGCCGGCAGCGAGGGAGTCGGTGAGGCTCTTGAGCTCGGTGTCGCCGACGTCGATGGCGATCGGGACGTCGAGCTGGACGGGGAACTCGTCCTGGATCGGGACGGTCTCGTCGATCGGGATGTCGACCACCAGGTCGATCGGCACGACGACGTCGACCGGGACGTTCACGTCGACCGGGATCCCGCCGAACGGCGTGTCGATCGTGATCGTGGTGTCGATGTCCTCGTTGATCGGGATCTCGGTCACGATCGGCACCGCGATCGTGCGTTGGATGGTGACCTCGGTGTCGATCGGGATCACCTCGTCGATGTTGACGTCGAAGGCGATCGTCGACTCGCCGAACTCGCGGAGTCCGGTGATCGCCTCGGCGATGCCGGCCTCGATCTGAGGCGAGAGCTCGACGAGCTGTGCCTGGAAGCCCTCGATCTGCGAGGCGTAGAGCGCGGCACCGGCCTCCACGCGGTTCAGGTCCTCGCGGATGGTCGCCAGCTCACCCGACGACACGCCACCGTCGGCGATCACGGCGGCCAGCTCGGAGCGGGCGGCGGACGCGTCGCTCTCGGCGTCGGCGACGCGGCCGAACAGCAGGCCGATCACGACGAACGCGCCGACCAGCAGCACCGCGAGCAGCCCGATCAGGAGGTTCATCCGTCGGTTCAGCGCCGAGATCGCGTCGCTGTTGGCCACGGCGGCGGCAGGCACCGCCTCGACGGCGCCGGTCGGCGCGGGCAGCTCGCTCGTCGCGTCGATGCTGGTCTCGTTCGTGCTCGTCTGGTTCGTGTGGTTCATGGGAGGTCTCCTTCGTGGGAGGCGTGGAAGGCGTGGGAGGCGTCCGAGGAGCGACGCATGGCGAAGGTCGCCAGGAGGCCGGCGCCGATCACGACGGCAGCGGCCGTGAAGGTCTCGGCGATGGCTTGGGCGGTGAGGGACCCCTGGGCCGCGACGACCGCGTCCTCGAAGCCCGGGTCGGTGATCGGGGGGAGGTCGATCGTGGTTCGCAGCTCCTCGAACCGCGAGAGCCCCCAGGCGGTGAGCGCCGACAGGCCGACGCTGAGGCCGAGCAGGCGCACGACCATCACGATCGAGGCGGCGGCACCGCGCTGGTCGGGTGGGGCGGCGTCGACCACGGCGCTGGTGGTCGGTGCGACCGTCATGCCGAAGCCGCCACCCAGGAGGGCGAGCTGCACGGCGAAGATCGGATAGCTGGTGTCGGCGGTCCAGGTGGCGCCCATCCACGCGTACGCCGCGGTCGACATCGCGGTCCCGAGCAACACGGGCGGCCGGTACCACCAGCGCTCGGTCATCCGCCCGCCGACGTACGACGTGATCGCCATCGCCGCGGTGAGTGCCGAGAGGGTCCAGCCGGAGTACACGGCAGCGCGCTCGAGGTCGATCTCGACCGAGTTGATGAACAGCGGGACGTCGACCATCGCGATGACGAGACCGGCACCGACGACGAAGTTCACGCCGAGCGCGATCACGAGGTTTCGACCGCGAAGGATCGCGGGGTCGAACAACGGGTGCCGCGAGTACGACTGTTGCACCACGAACAGGCCCGCGGCGAGCGTGGCGACCGGGTAGAGCCACCACAGGTTCGGACCCGTACCGCCGGTCAGCTCGTCGAGACCGTTCACGCTCTGGATCTCGGCGCCGCCCAGGAGCGCGAGGTTGAGGCTGACGAGCGTGATCGTGAGGAGCGCGGCGCCGACCCAGTCGACTCGCTGGTCGTGCTCGGGCCGGTCGTGGTCGGCGAGCGCCCACCACGAGGCGGCGAGCCCGCCGAGTGCGAGCGGGATGTTCAACCAGAACTGCCACTCCCACGACAGGAACCGGACGAGCATCGCGCCGTACAGCGGACCCCACACCCACCCCATCGTCTCGATCGCTCCGAGCGTGCCGAGGGCGCGGGCGCGCTTGCCCTCCGAGTAGACGTCGCCGACCACCGCGAGTGCGACCGGCACCATCGCCCCGCCGCCGATCGCGGTCAGGATGCGGCCGAAGAGGAACCAGCCGAACGGCTCGTCGAACTGGATCGACCAGGGGATGAGGATCGAGCCGACGAGGAAGAGCAGATAGGCGCCGACGAAGGTGCGCCGCCGCCCGAGCACGTCGCTGACGCGCCCGGCGATCGGCATGACCGCCACGAACGCGATCAGGTACGCGTTGACGATCCACGCCGCGTCGTCGAGACCGTCGGGCAGGACGAGACCGAGGTCGCCGATGATCGGACGCAGCATCGTGGAGACCACGGTGAGGTCGTCGGCTGCGACGAACACGCTGAAGCCGACGGCGGCGAGGATCGCGGCCGGCGTCGGACCGCGACGGCCCGGGAGGTCGGTCGCGGTCGACGAGGGGGAGGTGTCGACGCCGCTCACGAGTCACCGCCGGCGCGGACGTTCGCAGGCGGCCGGATCGTGAACGACTCGCCGTAGCTCCCGAGCTCGAGCGTCCAGCGCGACTCCCCTCCGTCGATCGCCGTCGCGAACTCGGCGCGGGTGACGAGCGACGTGCCCGGGTGGATCCACAGCTCGACCGGGACGTCCTGGTCGCGCACGAGCCCGACGGTGATGTTCTGCACCTCGGCCGCCGGAGCGACACCGCGCACGTGGTACCGCTCGCCGCCCCGGTCGTCGACGCCGACGAGCTCCACGTCGCGTAGGTTCGCCAGCAGCGGTTGCCAGCCGCCCTCGGGATCGAAGAAGCGGGACGGGTCGATGTCGAAGCCGGGTGGCAGCGTCTCGAAGTCGCCCGTGACCGGATTGGAGATCCAGACCTCGTCGTCGATCGCGACCGCACCGATCTCGGTCCTGAGGTTGCCGTCGACCGTCACCGTGAGCTGCGCCCTGGCCCGGGTCGGGATCGTGAACTGCCCGATCAACGAGTCGAGCGCGAGCGACTCGAACTCGTCGATGAAGATCGGCGCCCCGGACCGGTCGAGCCGGAACTCGACGCTGGTCACCGCGGCCATCGCAGCGGCGGCGTCGGTCACGACCGAAGCGACGTCGGCATCCGGGTCGGCCACTGCGCCGTCGTCGAGATCGACCTCGCCCTCGCCCGACCCGTCACCCAGCTCGTCCGCCGCCGCGGCCACGTCGCGAGCGGCGGGAGGGTCGGCCGCGAACGCGTACGCGAGAACGCCGACGAGTGCGGTGGCTGCCGCGACGAGTGACAGCTCGGCGAACAGCACCGGGCCGTTGGGCCGGCGGCTGATCGAGCGGCTCGTCATCTGGTGTTCCTCCCTGTCCTGCCTCGGGACGCAGAACAGTCGTACAACCGGCTCGTGACGCGGCCTATTCCGACGCCCGTACTGCTCTGGCGACCTCGCCCCATCGCCCGAGCGTGCCCGGGTCGCGGCGGATCGAATCCTCGGCGAGGTACATCACGAGGCGCGACGCTGTCCCGCGGTAGCGCTCGATGAGACGGTCGGCGAGCTCGTCCCACGGGCAGACGACGGCGAAGTGCTCGAGCATCTCGTCGGTGATCGTCGCCGCCATCGCGTCGAGGTCGCCCTTGCGGATCAGCGAGCCGAGCCGCTGCGTGGTGCCCTCGAAGCCGAGGTCGTCGAACTGGAACGCGTAGTTGGGCGTCGAGCCGTAGAACGCGATCTGACTGCGCGCCCGTTGCACGAGCGGCTCGCGCTCCTCCGGTGTGTCGCCCGGTGCGGCGAACACCGGGACGATGAGATCGATCGCGGCCGGATCGCGGCCGGTGACCGCCGCACCCTCGGCGACGCTCGGACGCAGGCGGGTCGTCAGGTAGTGCATCGAATGGAGTGGGTGGACGTGGACGCCGTCGGCCACCTCGCCGGCGACCCGCGTCATCACCGGCCCGACGGCGCTGATGTCGACCTGGATGTCGCCGAAGTCGTGCTTCGGCGGCGACCATGCCTCGGGGAGGTAGTTGAGCTGGTAGTAGGGCCCGTCGTGGGCGAGCGGCTCCTCGCGTCGGAACGCACGGAAGCACGCCTTCACCGCGGCGACGTAGTCGCGCATCCGCGGCGCCGGTGGTGCGAACTCGGCCGAGTAGCGCCGCTTGACGTGTCCCTTCACCTGGCTGCCGAGCCCGAGGCGGAACCGGCCCTGGGTGTTCTGCGCCAGCTCCCAGGCGATCGCAGCGGAGATCATCGGGCTGCGCGGGAAGGCGACCGCGATGCCGGTGCAGAAGTGCAGGTTCGGCGCGGCTGTCGCCGCGGCAGCGATCTTCATCCACGGCACCTCGGAGGTCTCGGTGAACAGCATCCCCGAGAACCCGTTCGTCTCCAGCGACCGGGCGAACTCCGCGGTCCTCGCCCACGTGCCGGCCCCGGTCATCAGGTCGAATTCCATGGGCCGACGTTAGGCGTTCCCGGGGAGTCGGACCCCTGCCGAACGGCCGGGTCAGCCGGTGACGACGATGGTGCCCGTCATCGAGGGGTGGAAGTTGCAGGCGTACGAGTACTCACCCGGCTCGGTGAAGGTGAACTCGAACGTGTCGCCACCCGACAGGGCGCCGGAATCGAACGTGCCGTCGTCGGCGGTCCAGGTGTGCGGCGTGTCGTCGGTGTTCGTCACGACGACGGTGGTGCCGACCGTGACCTCGGTGACCCCGTCGAACGCGAAGTCCGCGATCGTGATCGCTGCATCGGAGGCGGTGTCGTCCGCCGCGGCGTCGCCGGGCGCCTCGGTGGCATCGGAGGCGGGGGCGTCGTCGTCACCGCCACAGGCGGTCAGGGCGAGGACGAGAGCCGATGAGGCGACGATCCGGACAGCACGCATCGGTCCATGTTCCTCCCGACGCGTCGCGGATGCAATGGCGCACCGCAGTGGCTGTCATCGGGCCATGCCGTAGAACTCGTCGTTCGGGCGGATGCCGACGAAGTTGGCGTAGCGGTTCGAGAGCGCGAACAGCGAGGTGATCGCCCCGATGTCCCAGATCTCGTCGTCGGAGAAGCCGTTGGTGCGCAGGTCGGCGAGGTCGGCGTCGGACACGTTCGCCGAGTCGCTCGCGACCTTGAGCGCGAACTCGACGATGCGGCGCTCGCGTTCCGACAGATCGGCCTTGGCCGGGTTGGTCGCGACCTGATCGGCGATGAGCGGGTTCTTCGCCCGGATCCGCAGGATCGCGCCGTGGGCGACGACGCAGTAGAGGCAGCTGTTCGCCGCCGAGGTCGCGACGACGATCAGCTCGCGCTCGGCCTTCGACAGCCCCTCGTCGGAGTCCATGAGCGCGTCGTGGAACGCGAAGAACGCTCGGAATTCGGCGGGTCGCCGAGCGAACGCGAGGAACACGTTGGGGACGAACCCCGACTTCTCCTGGACTGCGAGGATCGTGTCGCGGATGTCCTCGGGCAGGTCGTCGAGGTCGGGGACGTCGAACCTGGAGATCGGGTGCTCGCTCATGGTGAGAGCATCGCGCACCGGCTCAACCGGACCGACGGTCGACGATCGCGAACGTCACGGCAGCTGCAGCACCGACGTTGAGGGAGTCGACGTCGGGTCGGATCGGGAGCCGGACCCGGCGGGACGTGGCCGACAGCGTCCGCCGGTCGAGCCCGGGCCCTTCGGCGCCCAGCACGATCGCGAGCTGCTCCGGCACCGGCACCTTCCACACGTCGTCGGCGTCGTCGGCCGGGGTCATCGCCCACGTCTCGAACCCGAGCGCGTGGAGCTGTCCGAGCGTCTGCTCCGGCCAGTCGGGCGGGCCGATGCGGCAGGCGGGGAGGTGGAGGATCTCGCCCATGCTCACCCGCACCGTGCGGCGCGTGTACGGGTCGATGCAGGTCGGGTCGAGCACGAGCCCGTCCACGCCGAGCGCTCGCGCCGACCTGGCGATCGCGCCGAGGTTCTCCGGGTCGTTCAGACCTTCGAGCACGGCGAGGCGACGCGCTCGTCGGACGAGCTCGTCGAGGGACGGGTGGGGGAGGCGGTCGGCGGCCGCGATCGCGCCGCGGTGGAGGTCGAACCCCACGATGTCGTGGAGGAGTGCCTGGTCGACGACGTACACCGGCGCGTCGAGCGGATCGAGCAGCTCGGCCAGCCGGGCGTACTTCTGCTCCGACACCAGCACCGAGCGGACCCGGTGCCGCGTTGCGAGCAGCCGCTCGATCGCCACCGGCCCCTCGGCGATGAAGAAGCGATCACCTTCGATCCGGCGTCGCGCTGCGGCGTCCCGCAGCTCGCGGTAGTCCGACAGCCGCGGGTCGTCCCCGCGCTCGATCCGCTCCACCGGTCCAGTCTGCCCGGGGACCGTCCGCTGTGGTGCACCTGGCAGACCGAGCGGTCTCCGTCCCGCGCGTTCGGTGTTCTCGTCCGGTTGCGGCACGTATGGCGGGCCGGAACCGGACGAGATGGCCGTTTGTGCGTTCGAATCGATCGCGCCTGCCGCCCCTGGCGGGCATCGCCCCCGTTCGGCTAAGATCGAACACGTGTTCTACCAAGGGACGTTGTTCGGGACGCTGGCGCCTCCCGGGTTCGACGCCTCGTTCACGGAGGCGTCGCTGCTCGCGCTCGACGACACGACGTGGGTCGAGCTGGTGCCCGGGTGGCTCCGCGGCGCCGACCAGGTCTTCGACGAGCTGGCGGCGAGCCTGCCGTTCCGTCAGCGCACCGGCGTCCGGATGTACGACCGGCTGGTCGACGAGCCGCGCCTGACCGCGTGGTGGCGGCTCGAACGCGGCGAGCCCGAACCCCTCCCGCTGTTGCGCGACATGCGGCTGCGGTTGGCCGAGCGCTACGACGAGCCGTTCGACTCGATCGGCTTCAACCTGTACCGCGACGGCAGCGACTCGGTCGCATGGCACGGCGATCGACATCGTCACATCGTCACCAACCCGGTCATCGCGATCGTGAGCGTCGGGGCCCCGCGCCCGTTCCGGCTCCGGCCGCGAGGTGGTGGCCAGTCGCTCAGTTGGTCGCTCGGCAACGGCGACCTGTTCGTGATGGGCGGCGCGTGCCAGCACCTGTGGGAGCACACCGTCCCCAAGGTCCGCATCACCACCGGGCCTCGTCTGAGCATCACCTTCCGCTCGGTGTGATCGCTGAAGCGTACGCTGGTTCGAATGCTGTACGAACTGCGGCAGTACTGGGCCCGTCCCGGCAGGCGCCACGAGCTCGTCGAGCTGATGGAGCAGCGGATCCTGCCGATGCAGGCGGCCGCAGGGGTGGACGTCGTGGCGAGCTTCGTCTCGGTCGATGATCCGGACGGCTACACGTGGATCCGGCGGTGGGCATCCGAGGACGAGCGCGAGCGCATCAGCGCCGCGGTGTACGGCAGTGCGGAGTGGATCGAGGAGCTGCTGCCGGCGGTGCGGGCGTTGATGGTGCGCGACCGCACCGTGGTGACCGCGCTCCGACCCACGTCGATCTCGCCGCTGCGCTGAACCGAGCCACACGACGTCCTCAGGGCTGCGACGTCAGTGGCCCAGCGCGCTGAGGGCGGCGACCGCGGAGCCTCGGCAGCCGGCCATGTCGAGGTCGCGCACCAGCGCGAACTCGGCGACCCGGCGTTGCTCCTCGCGCAGCCACGTGTGCTCCTGCACCCGGGCGAGGAACCAGTCACGGAAGTGCGGCTCGGCCTCGATCACGCCCCCGCCGATGAAGTAGGCGTCGGGGTCGGTGAAATTGGCGGCGATCGTGAACAGGCGACCGAGCGCCATCGCCTGCTGTTCGAAGATCCGCAGTGCCAGCTCGTCGCCCTGCTCGCCGAGCGACCGCACCCGTTTCGCGGCCTCCAGCACGTCCGTGTGGTGCAGCTCGTGGTCGGGGTAGCGCGTGAGCCAATACGACAGGAGGTTGTTCCGGATCCCGGTCAGGGATGCGACGCTCTCGGCGTCGCCGTCGAACCCGCAGTTGCAGTGCGGTACCGGTTGATCGTCGGCGAGGAGCCCGCGCATCGGGATGTGGACGTGGCCGAGCTCGCCCGCCATCCCCGCGGCACCTTTGACGATCCGGCCGCTCTCGATGACACCGCCGCCCAGCCCGGTGCCGACGATCGCCGAGATCGACGAACGTTCCACGGCCACGGCACCGAAGTGCTCGTGGTGGGCGTAGAGCGCGGCGGCGTTGCCGTCGTTGCTGTAGACGACCGGCAGACCGAGCGCGTCCTCGAGCGCCGAGCGGAAGTCGAACCCGCGCCAGTCGGCGTGCGCGAAGTTGGTACCACCCCGCGACGAGATCACCCCGTCGGCGGTCGCCGGTCCGGGCGTGTCGAACCCCACCCCGAGCACGTCGGCGCGCTCGATGCCCGCCAGGGCGATCGCGGCGTCGAACGCCTCGATGAGCGCGGCGATGGCGGCCGCCGGTCCCTCGGTGACGCGGCTCGGCAACTCGACCAGACGGTCGATCGAGAATTCGCCCGCGCGGTTCATCACCGTGAACTTGTTCGCGGTGCCTCCGTTGTCGAGTCCGACCACGTACGAGCCGATGAGGGAGGACATGGTCGAGCGATGCTAGTGGCGGGCGAGTACGACCGGCGCCGGCGTCAGGTCGCGAAGATCATCGCGTCGTCGGCGAAGGCCTTGAACTCCAGCGCGTTGCCGGCCGGGTCGAGCACGAACATCGTCGACTGCTCGCCTCGCTCGCCGGCGAAGCGGGTGTGCGGCTCGATCACGAACTCGACCGCCGCGGCGCGCAGCCGGTCGGCCAGCACCTGCCAGTCGGTGGGGCGGAGCAGCAGCCCGAAGTGCGGGACCGGGACGGCGTCGCCGTCGACCGGGTTCGTCACCCGCGTCGAACGATCCTCGACGAGATGGGCGACGATCTGGTGGCCGAACAGGTCGAAGTCGACCCAGTGGTCGGCCGATCGCCCCTCCGGACACCCGAGGATCTCGCCGTAGAACAGGCGGGCGGCCGCGAGGTCGTCGACCGGGAACGCGAGGTGGAAGCGAGGTCGTTCGTCTGACGTCGTCATCGGGGCAACGGTACGGCGTACGTGCCCTGACCCGTCGCGGTGATCTTCTCCGGTCGGCCGTCGACCCAGACGTGCGCGGTCCCGACCACGCTGCGCCGACTGCTCGCCTCGAGCGTGGCACGGCACAGCATCCGCGCCCCCTGGGCCGGGCGGAGGAACCGGATCGACAGCTCCGACGTCAGCGCCATCGGTTCGATCCGTCCGAGCGCGAGGAAGGCGAGGAACCACAGCGCGCTGTCGATCAGCGCGAACTGGGTCGGTCCGCTCACGAACCCGCCCGGGCGAAGGTTGGCGTCCTGCACGTCGTAGGCCGCGATCGCGTGGTGGGCCCCGAGCTCGACGCAGTAGTTGCTCGAACCCGGGAACTGCTCGCGGATCATGGCGTTGATGGCTTCGACGGTCACGGGCGTCTCGCTCACGACCGCACAACCTACGAACCACGACGGGTACGGGTCGAGACGTGGCCGGGCCGGGACGGTGGCGGGCGTCATGACGTGATAGGTATCGAGGCGTGCGGGGTGCCCGGCCATGATGCAAGACGTGGTGATCGTCGGCGGGTCGCTCGCGGGGCTCCGGTCCGCCGAGTCGCTCAGGACCGGGGGTCACGACGGGACCATCACGATCGTCGGTGACGAGCCCCACCTTCCCTACGATCGCCCCCCGCTCTCCAAACGGGTGCTCTCCGGGGCGTGGGAGCCCGATCGGGCCGTGCTGCGACGGCCCGACGACATGGCGGCGATCGATGTCCGCTGGCGGCTCGGCGAGCGCGCCGTCGCACTCGCGCTCGGCGACGATCACGACCATCACGACCGTGCGGTGGTGCTCGACGGTGGCGACAGGATCGGGTTCGACGGGCTGATCGTCGCCACCGGTGCGACGCCTCGCCGCCTCCCCGGGCAGGAGGAGCAGGATCACGTCGTCGTGCTCCGCACGCTCGACGACGCGCTCGACCTGCGCGAGCGGATCGCCGGTGGTGACCGGCGGGTCGTCGTGATCGGCGCCGGCTTCATCGGGCTCGAGGTCGCGGCGACGGCCCGACAGCTGGGCAACGACGTCGTGGTGCTCGAGGGCGGGCCGGCGCCGTTGGTGCGTGCACTCGGCGCCGAGATGGGCGAGGCCGTCGGCGCCGTCCACGCCGACCACGGGGTCGAGATCCGGTGTGGCGTCAAGGTCGAAGGGCTCGCCCCCGGCGCCGTGCTGATCGATGGTGGCTGGCACGAGCCGGCGGATGTCGTCGTGGTCGGGATCGGCGTCGCGCCCGCGACGGACTGGCTCGACGGTTCCGGTCTGCGGCTCGACGACGGGGTCGTCTGCCGCCCCGACCTCAACGCTGGGCGCGCACTCGTGTACGCCGCCGGTGACGTCGCCCGCTGGCACAACCCGCTCTTCGACGAGGTGATGCGCGTCGAGCACTGGACGAACGCCGCCGAACAGGGTGCGCTGGCCGCTCTCAACCTGCTCGCCGAGAGCAGCGGACAACCGACCCAGCCGTACGCGCCGGTGCCGTTCTTCTGGAGCGATCAGTACGAGCGGCGCATCCAGTTCCTCGGACGTGCCGGCCCGGACGACGAGGTCCGCATCGTCGCCGGCTCGGTCGAGGAGCGCAAGTTCGCCGCGCTGTACGGACGGGCGGGGCGACTCCGCGGCGTGCTCGGGCTCGACATGCCACGTCAGGTCATGCCGTTCCGGAACCACCTGCTCGAACGGATCAGCTGGGACGAGGCGCTCGAGCTCGCCACCGGCGCGTGAGCGCGTGTGACGACCCGCTGGGCGAGTTGACACGACGTGTCCGCGCCGTGTCTAGGCTCGCGGCATGTCGAACATCCCGACCTCCCATCTGTCGAAGGTCTGGTTCAAGGTCACCGATCTGAAGGTGGCCACTGGACGAGGGTGCCGCGTCATCACGACCGACGGCCACGAGTACCTCGACTTCGCGGCCGGCATCGCCGTCAACTCGACCGGGCACTGCCACCCGAAGGTCACTGCTGCGATCGCAGCACAGGCCGAGCGGTTCGTGCACGCCCAGGTCAACGTGTTCACGCACGACCTGCTCGAGCCGCTGGCCGCACGACTCGCCGAGATCACGCCGGCCGGCATCGACACCTTCTTCTTCGCCAACTCGGGGGCCGAGATCACCGAGGCTGCGGTCAAGCTCGCCAAGCAGGCGACCCAGCGCCCCAACGTGATCGTGTTCCAGGGCTCGTTCCACGGTCGAACGCACTTGGCGATGGCGATGACGACCTCGAAGACGGTCTACCGGGCGGGCCATGCGCCTCTGCCGTCGGGCGTGTTCGTGTCACCGTTCCCCGACCCCCTCGCCTCCGACCAGGACGCCACCATCAACGCCTCGCTGCGCGCGTTCGACCATCTCCTCGCCTCGCAGACGGCACCCTCCGAGACGGCGTGCGTCATCCTCGAGCCGGTGCTCGGCGAGGGTGGGTACATCCCGGCGCCGCGTGCGTTCGTCGAGGGGATCGTCGAACGGTGCCGGGAGCACGGGATCATGTTCATCGCCGACGAGGTCCAGTCGGGGTTCGGCCGCACCGGCAACTGGTTCGCCGTCGACGGTCTGGGCATCGAGCCCGACATCATCTGCATGGCGAAGGGCATCGCCTCCGGGTTCCCGTTCGCGGCGCTCGGCACCCGGCGCGAGCTCGACGATCTGTGGCCGGCGGGCAGCCACGGCGGGACGTACGGTGGCAACCCGATCGGATGTGCCGCCGCGCTCGCCACGATCGAGGTGATGAGCGAGCCGGGCTTCCTCGACAACGTGCGTGCCCGCGGTCAGCAGCTCCGTGACGGGCTGAGCGAGCTGAAGGAGCTGTATCCCGAGCTCCGGCAGGTCCGCGGCCCCGGCCTGATGGTGGCGTCGAGCTTCGAGGACGCGGCCCGTGTCGCTCCCGTGATGCAGCACTGCCTGCGCGAGGGTCGGCTGATCCTGATGAGCGCCGGCACGTACGGCAACATCATCCGTTGGATGCCACCCCTCGTCGTCACGGCGGCCGAGGTCGACGAAGCGGTCGGTGCGTTCGCGAACGCCTTGAAGGCGACCGCCTGAGTGCCGCGCCTCGACGCGACCAGGCTCGCGGCGTGGCGTGACCTGCAGCGCGTCGTGTTCGAGATCAACCGGATGATCGACGACGATCTCCGACGCGAGTGGGCGGTGCCGCTCGGCTCGTTCGAGGTGCTGGCAGCGCTCCGCGAACTCGACGGCCGAGCTCGGCCGCAGGACGTCGCGGCGTGGATGCGCATCCCGGCGTCGAGCCTGAGTCGCCGCCTCGACCGCCTCGAGGAGGAGGGCTGGATCGCCCGTCACCGCGACGTCGACCCGGAGGACCATCGAGCGGTCGAGGTCGAGCTGACCCGCCGCGGACGGACGCTCTGGCGCGAGATGAACGTGTCGTACCGGCGCTCGGTGCAACGGCGGTTCGCCGGGCTGCTCGGTGACGACGAGGTCGCCGCCGTGTCCGGCGTCAACCGCCGATTCGATCCGTGACGGCTCGTCGCGACGGCGAGCCGCTACGGCGCGCCGACCAACTCGTGCTCGTCGTCCTGCTGAGGGTCGTCGGTCGGGGGCGGGTCGGTGACGCGGGCGTGCAGCGCCTCGAGCTCCGGACCTTCGATGTTGAGCGTCGGGAGGAACCGGTCGAGCCACTTCGGGATCCACCAGTTCTTGGTGCCGAGCAGCTCCATCGTGGCCGGCACGAGCAACATGCGGACGAGCGTCGCGTCCAAGAGCACGGCGAGCGCGAGCCCGGTCCCGAACAGCTTGATGATGCGGTCGTCCTCGAGGAGGAACGCTCCGAAGACGACGACCATGATCGCCGCGGCCGCGGTGATCACCCGGGCGGTCGCGGCGAGGCCGTCGGCCACCGAGTTCTTCGCGTCGCCCGTGCGGTCGTACTCCTCCTTCACCCGGGAGAGCAGGAACACCTCGTAGTCCATCGACAGCCCGAAGACAATTGCGAACAGCATCATCGGGACGAACGGCTCGATGGGAGCACCCTCGACGCCGAAGATCGAACCGAGCCATCCCCACTGGAAGATGGCGACGACCACGCCGTACGCCGCGGCGATCGAGAGCACGTTCATGATCACGGCCTTGAGCGGCACGAGGATCGACCGGAACACCATCATGAGCAGCAGGAACGAGACGCCGAGCACGGCGGCGAAGAAGACGATGATCCGGCCGGACAGGTAGTCGGTGAAGTCGATGCTGTTCGGGACGGCGCCCGTGAGGTTGGCTTCGATGCCGGTGCCCTCGACCAGCGGTGGGATGAGGTCGTCGCGCAGGCGCTGGACCGTCTCGGCGGTCGCGGCGTCCTGCGGCGAGGTCGTCGGGACGATCTGGATGAGGAACGCCTCGGATGCCGGCGGGTTCTCGCGGTCGCTCGGGAACGGCGGTGAGACGCTCGCGACACCCGGGTCGGCGAGGATCGCGTCGGGGAGCTGCTGCACGACCGCCGCGTCCGACGGGTCGTCGATCTCGACCGCCAGCACGAACGGACCGTTGAAGCCCGGTCCGAACCCTTCGGCGATGAGGTCGTAGGCCTGTCGGGTGGTGGTCGCTTCGGGGAAGTTCCCCTCGTCGGAGAAGCCGAGCCGGAGACCGAGGATCGGCGCGGCGAGCAGGAGCAGGACAGCGGAGCCGGCGAGCAGGAACGTCCACGGTCGACGCTGGATCGCGTGGCTCCACCGATAGGCGATCGTCTCGCGCACGAGCTTCTGGCGGCGCTGCGGCACGAGTCGGCCGAGCGGCTTGACGATGGGGCCGCGGGGGCGGACCTTCAGCTGCTTCGCGAACGGTGGCAGGGTCGTGCCGAGCACGATGGTGGCCGCGCCGCCTAGTCCACCGACGGCCGCCAGCGCCGGCAGCCCGAGGCCGAGGCCGAGGAGCGCGAGCGAGGCGAAGCCGGCGGCGATCAGCCCTCGCCACCGCGTGACCTCGACCTTCTCGTGGGAAAGACCGAGCAGGGCGGGGAGCAGGGTGATCGAGGCGATCAGGGTGACGGCGACCGTGACCGCGGCGGCGATCCCGAGCCCCGAGATGAAGCTCAGCCCGATCAGCAGCATGCCCATCAGCGACACGACGACGGTGATGCCCGCGAACACCACGGCGCGACCAGCGGTGTCCATCGCCCCGACCGTGGCGTCCTCCGGCGAGAAGCCCGCCCGCGTCATCTCCCGGTACCGGGTGACGATGAAGAGCGCGTAGTCGATGCCGACGCCGAGGCCGATCATCACGCCGATGATCGGGGCGAAGTCGGGCACGCTGACGACGTTGCTGAGGAGGGTCACCAGTCCGAAGCCCCCCGTGACGACCCCGGCCAGTGCGACACCGATCGGGAGGCCCATCGCGAGCACCGATCCGAACGAGAAGATGAGGACGACGATCGCGAAGGCGAGCCCGATGAGCTCCGACTCCGGTGGCTCGAACTCGCCGAGCGCCGCACCGCCCACTTCGACGCGGAGCCCGTCGATGTCGGGAACCAGCTCACGGATCTCGGCACCGATCTCTGCGGACTCGGTCTGATCGACGTCGTTGTCGAGGTTGATCTGCGCGAACGCGATCGTGCCGTCTGCGGCGATCTGGCTCGCGCCGAGGTCGGAGTACGGGCTGATGACGCTGACCCCGTCGAAGTCCTCGACCTCGGCGAACAGCTCGGTCATCGCGGTCTCGATCTCGGGGGAGCGGACGCCGTCGGCGGACTGGAACACGATCGACCCGCCGAAGCCGCTGCTCGCACCGGGGAAGTACTGCTGCAGCGTCTCGAACCCGCGGGTGCTCTCCGACGGAGGTGACTCGAACTCCCCCTCGTTGGCGGCACCGATCGCGACGCCCGCGACGTTGATGCCGACCAACGCCAGCATCCAGAGGGCGATCACGGTCCAGTGACGGCGGTAGCACCAGCGTGCGAGCGATCGGTACATGGGTTCCTCGGATCTCCTCGGGGGGTTGATGAGGGCGGTGTACTCCGGCGCCGATCGGTTCTAGCGAGCCGTGAGCGGTATCGCAACTCGAGGGTAGCGAAATCATGATGAACTGTGCGTCGGGTTTCGGCCGGTGGGGCACGTCGACGACCTCCGCTGCGGTCGCTGTGTCAACGGTCACGTCCGGATGGGGGCGCACCGTGTGTGCCGGCGTGGCGGAGACGAGTTGTTCCGCTACGGTGCCGTAGTGCGATGCCCCGACCGCTCAGCACGACCGCACGCAGCAAGATGCTCCGCTCCGCCCAGGAGCTGGTGACCGCGCACGGCCTCGAGCAGTGCACGGTCGAGGAGGTCGCCCGTCGGTCCGGTGTCGCCAAGACGACGATCTACCGCCACTTCGGCAACGCCGACGAGCTCGCCGTGGCCGCGATCGGAGAGATGATCCAGGAGATCGAGGTGCCGGACCTCGGGTCGCTCCGGGCCGACCTGCGAGCCGTCGTGGACTCGTTCCGCAGCATCGTCCGCCAGGACGCCTTCCGACGCATGTTCGCGTCGATGTTGTCGCGAGCGGTCAGTGATCCGGAGTTCGCCAAGCTCTACGATCAGGCGCAGGAGAGCCGGCATGTTCCGCTGCGGATCGCGATCCAGCGCGGCATGGCACGCGGCGAGGTCGACCCCGAGATCGACGTCGAGACGGCGATGTACTTCGTCCAGGGTCCGTTCGTCGCCAAGCGGCTCATCGAGATCGGCGACCTCACCGACCGCGAGGTCGACGTGTTCCTCGACCTGATCGTGCGGGCCCTCGCGCCCCGATGACGCCGAGCTCTTGGTGGGTCGCGTTCTCCGGGTCGAGGTGTGGTGAGCGTCGAAGCGCAGCGGAGGCGGCGAGCTCGGGAGGCGCAGCCCCAGAATCAGTCGTAGAGCGCCTCGATCTGGTCGGCGTAGCGGGCGAGGACACCGCGACGCTTGAGCTTCGACGTCGGGGTCAGCACGTCGGAGTCGGGCAGCCACTCCTCACCCAGCAGGACGAACCGCTTGATCTGCTCGACCTGCGCGAACCGCTCGTTGATCTCGTCGACGCCCGCCTGGATCACGGCGTGCAGATCGGGGTCGTCTGCCAGCTCCGCCATCGTCATGTCCTCCTTGCCGTTGGCGGCCGCCCAGATCGGGGTGGCCTCGGGGTCGAGCACGAGCAGCGCCGAGATGAACTTGCGCTGGTCGCCGATGGCACAGGCCTGACCGACGAGCGGGATCATCTTGAGCGCGGCTTCGAGGTTGGCGGGGCTGATGTTCTTGCCGCCGGCGGTGATGATCAGCTCCTTCTTGCGGTCGACGATGCGGAGATAGCCCTCTTCGTCGAACTCGCCGATGTCACCGGAGTGGAACCAGCCGTCGACGAGCGCCTCGGCCGTCTTGTCGGGCTGGTTCAGGTACCCCTGGAACACGTTGCCGCCCCGGCAGATCACCTCGCCGTCCTCGGCGATCGCGACCTCGCATCCGGGGATCGCCTGACCCACGTACCCGGGCTTGTTGCGGACCGGTGAGAACGTCATCGGGCCGCTGGTCTCCGACAGCCCGTAGACCTCGGCCAGGTTGACACCGATCGCGTTGAACCACTCGAGGATCTCGGCGGGGAGCGGCGCCGCACCCGTGATCGCGAGCTCGCAGGCGTCGAGGCCCACCAGGCCGCGCACGGTGGAGAACGCGACGGCATCGAGGAACGCCCAGGTGTCGAGCTGCTCCTGCGTGGCCGTGCCCTTGCGTTCCGCCCGCTTGATCTCGATCGCGGCGGCGACGCCGTCGTCGAACTGCTGCTTCTTCTCGGGGTCGGCCGCCAGTGCGGCGTTCACGCCGGCGTAGATCTTCTCGAACACGCGGGGCACGCCGAACAGGAGCTGCGGGTGCACCTCCTTCAGGTACGACATCAGCAGCGCCGGGTCGGGGCAGCAGTACACCGCGAGTCCGTCGGTGAGCGTGCGGTAGTGGCTCGTCATCCGCTCGGCGATGTGCGCCATCGGGAGATACGAGATCGCCCGCCAGCCGCGGGCGTCCGGGTTCTCGATGCACTCGAACAGCGAGTCGGCGGTGAACACGACGTTGTACTGGCTGATCATCACGCCCTTCGGTGGCCCGGTCGTGCCCGACGTGTAGATGAGCGTCGCGAGATCGTCCGGCATCGTCTCGGCCGCCAGCGCGTCGAGGTCGGCCTCGCCGTGCTCCATGAGCGCGGAGGCCGGGAGCACCCCGTCGGGGAGATCACCTGCCGGCGGCTCGAGCACGTAGATCGTCTCCAGCCGGGGAAGCGCGGCGCGCACCTTGAGGATCCGCTGCAGGAACCCGTCGTCCTCGATGATCGCGATGCGCGCTTCGGCGTGGCCGGCGAGATATTCGATCTCCTCCGGCGACGACGAGTTGTAGATCGACACCGGCGTGGCACGCACGAACTGCGCACCGAGATCGAGCCAGTGGAAGTCGGGTCGGTTCCGCATCATGAGGAGCACCCGCTCGCCCGGCGCCACGCCGGCCGCAAGGAGCCCTGCCGCGGTGCGTGCCGCGAGCTCGGCGACCTGGGCCACGCTCCACGTGTTCCATCCGCCCCCGTCCTTCATCGAGTTGAGGAGCGGGAAGTCCGGTTGTTCGTCGCGTTGGCGAAGGAACATCTTCGGCACCGTCAGCCCGGCGTTGCGGGCGTCGATCTCGGCGGCAGTGGAACGGCTCGTCATGGGCACAGAGTCTCGCGTCCCTGTCGAACTGGGGAAAGGCCAGCTCCGAGATTCCGCGCCGACGGTCGATGTTGCAGCGGTTGTTCGGTTCTGCGAGCCGTCGTGCACGCGACCAGACTCACGGGATGCCCACTGCCGTCATCGTCGACGCGATCCGCACGCCGCTCGGCAAACGCAACGGGAAGCTGAAGAACTGGCATCCGGTCGACCTCGCAGCGACCACCCTGACCGCGCTCGAGGAACGGAACGGCCTCGATCCGGAGGTCGTCGACGACGTGGTGTTCGGCTGCGTGATGCAGGTCGGCGAGCAGGCGATCAACGTCGCCCGCAACGCGGTCCTGGCCGCCGGCTGGCCCGAGTCGGTCCCCGGCACCACGGTCGACCGGCAGTGCGGTTCGAGCCAACAGGCCGCGCACTTCGCCGCGCAAGGGGTGATGGCCGGCGCGTACGACATCGTGGTCGCTGGTGGCGTCGAGGTCATGACGCGGGTGCCGATGGGGTCGTCGATGGCCGACGGCAAGTACGGCTATCCGTTCGGACCACAGGTCGGTGCGCGGTACGCGCCGCACGGCGGGCTCGTCCCACAGGGCATCTCCGCCGAGCTGATCGCGGATCGGTGGCAGGTCACCCGCGCCGAGATGGACCGGTTCGCGGCCGAGTCGCAACGCCGCGCGGCGGCAGCGACCGCCGAGGGTCGCTTCGAGCGCGAGATCGTGCCCGTCGAGGGCGCCGACGGTCGGATGGTGACGACCGACGAGGGCATCCGTGACACGACACCCGAGTCGCTGGCGATGCTCAAGCCGGCGTTCTTGTCCGAGGAGCAAGGCGGCCGTGTCACGGCAGGCAACTCCTCGCAGATCACCGACGGTGCCGCCGCGCTGTTGATCATGAGCGAGGAGCGGGCGCGCGACCTCGGCTTGCGGCCGCGCGCCCGATTCGTCGAGTTCGCGCTCGCCGGTGCCGACCCTCGCCTGATGCTCACCGCACCGATGCCGGCGACGGAGAAGGTGCTGGCGCGATCGGGTCTGACGCTCGACGACATCGATCTCGTCGAGATCAACGAAGCCTTCGCCTCGGTGGTGCTCGCCTGGCAGCGCGAGTTCGACGCCGATCTCTCGAAGGTCAACGTGAACGGCGGCGCGATCGCGCTCGGTCATCCGCTCGGCTGCTCCGGGGCCCGACTGATGACGACCCTGCTCAACGAGCTCGAGCGCACCGGCGGAAGGTACGGGCTCCAGACGATGTGCGAGGGCGGGGGCATGGCCAACGCCACCATCCTCGAACGCCTGGCCTGAGCCCGCTCGTGACGCGCTCGGAACATCCGCACGTCGCCGTCCACGGGCGTCCGGTGCGGTTGCCCACAGGGCCTGGGGATAACCCGGTAGGTTGGAGTCCGTGATGGTGGCGGTCTCTGTGGGGAGCGTGGTCTGGGTCGGTGCCGGCCTGCTCCTGATGGTGGTGCTGTTCCGCACCGGGATGGCCATCCTCACCGCGCTCTCGGCCCCGCCCGTGAAACCACCCGAGGCCGGCGAGCTCCGCAAGGTGAACGTCAGGTATCGCTGCGACGTCTGCGGGGTGGAGTTGCGGCTGACCTTGGCGCCCGACGAAGATCCTCCGCCCCCGAAGCACTGTCTCGAGGAGATGGTCGAGGTCGCACCGCTGTACGAGTGACGCGCACGCGGGCGCGTGCCCCGTTGTCCCCAAGCCTGTGGACAAGCCTGGGGGAAGTCACACGGCTGTCATTCGGTCACTGTGGACAACGCTGTGTGGCGGATATCACCGCACACCGTGACGGTGCACGGGTCCGAACCGGTCGGGAGCGCTCGCTACCGCCACTTGGTGGCCGTGTAGAGACCACCGAGGATGCACGCCAGGCCCACCAGCGTGAGCCAGTTGCTGTCGACCAGACCGAGGTTCTTCACGATGATGACGACCATGCCGAGCACGAACAGCCCGATCATCAAGTAGGGAATCCACGGCTTCGGCATCCGCATCTCTGACGTCACCGGAGGGGTGTACCGGGTCGATGCGTGCACCCCGCGCTCGTTCTCGGTTGGGTTGGCGATTCGCTGCTCGCCCGGGCGGGTGCCCTTGGGCGTCGTGCGTCCGCCACCGGTCTTGCGCTTCGGAGGTGCCACGGTCGACCAGTCTAGGGGCCGGGCGCGGTCGCGGGGCGAAACGTCCGGCTCCCCGGGGCAGCGGCCAGCGGTAGCGTGCCGGGCGTGTCGCGCATCCTCGTGATCGACTCCTACGACTCGTTCGTCTACAACCTCGTCCAGTACCTGGGTGAGCTCGGTGCCGACCCGCTCGTGCACCGCAACGACCGGCTGACGATCGCCGAGGCGCTCGCGCTGGAGCCCGACGGCGTGCTCGTCTCGCCCGGGCCGGGGCGGCCCGAGACCTCGGGGATCATCTGCGGCGCGATCGAGGCGTTCGCGGCCGCCGGGACACCCGTGCTCGGTGTGTGCCTCGGCCACCAGGCGATCGGTCACGTCTACGGCGCTGCGGTCGTGCGGGCTCCCGAGCTGATGCACGGCAAGACCTCGTCGATCGAGCACGACGGCGCCGGGGTGTTCGCCGGTCTGCCTTCGCCGCTCACTGCGACCCGCTACCACTCGCTCGTGCTCGACCCGGCGACGATCCCCGACGAGCTCGAGGTCACGGCTCGGACGGCCGACGGCATCGTGATGGGCGTTCGTCACCGTCGACACGAGGTCGAGGGTGTGCAGTTCCACCCCGAGAGCATCCTGACCGGCTGCGGTCACGACCTGCTCCGCAACTTCCTCGCCCGCGCGTCCTGAGTCAGCTCCTGGGTCGTGCAGGTCGTGGCATCGGGGCACGCCAGCCCCAGCGCAACGCCGCCAGCCTCGCGAAGCAGACCCCGCCGGCCACCAAGCCGGCCAGCACGGCGGAGTAGACGCTGTTCCGGAGGAGGACGATGATCACCGTCGCACCGGCCGCAGCCGGGATCGCGTACAGCCGACTGTCGGGTTGGAACAGCTGGGGTGGGTCGTTGGCGAGGACGTCGCGCAGGATGCCACCACCGGTCGCGGTCACGACGGCGAGCACCACGGCCCCGACCGCCGTCGTGCCGTAGGCCTCGGACTTGATCGCGCCGGTGACGGCGAACAGGCCGAGGCCGATCGCATCGAAGACGAGCACCGAGCGATGGAGGTGACGATCGATGACGTCGTACGCGACGAACACGATCGCTGCCGCGATGAGCGGGACGACGAGGTACCAGACGTCGCGGAAGGCGATGGGTGGGGTGTCGCCCAGCGCGAGGTCGCGGAGGACCCCGCCGCCGAGCGCGGTGACGAGCGCCAGCGACGTGACCCCGACCACCTCGAAGCCCTTGCGGACCGCGAGCAGCGCGCCCGACAACGCGAACACGAACAGTCCGAGCAGTTCGAAGCCACGCTCGACCTGGGCGAACCCCTCACCCACGTCGGAGGGATCGACGATCTGTTCGACGATCTGGGCCGCGACGTGCACGGCCGCACACTACGCAACCGGCGCGACAGGCTCAGGCGTCCGGCAACGTGGCGCGGGCGGTGCCCTGGCCGTGCGCGTCGAGGTCGTAGCCGACCTGGCAGAACCCGTGGTTGCAGTACCCGCCCGGGTGCTTGTGGAGGTAGCCCTGGTGGTAGTCCTCGGCGTAGTAGAAGACCCCGTCGCCTGCCTCGTCGGCCATCGTGATCTGGGTCGTGACCTCGCCGTAGCCGGCGGCGGTGAGTGCCGCTTGGTACCGGTCGCGCGAGGCGAGCACCTCGGTCATCTGGTCGCTGGTGGTGGGGAAGATCGCCGATCGGTACTGGGTGCCGATGTCGTTGCCCTGGCGGTTCGGGGTGGTCGGGTCGTGGTTCTCCCAGAACGCCTTCATCAGCCGTTGCACGGTGATCGCGTTCGGGTCGTAGACGACCAGGACCGACTCCGTGTGCCCGGTCCGCGCCGTGCAGGTCTCCTCGTAGGTGGGGTGCCTCGTCCAGCCGCCCATGTACCCCACGGCGGTGGTGTACACCCCCGGCAGTTGCCAGAAGATGCGCTCGGCGCCCCAGAAGCAACCCATCGCGACGACGAGCTGCTCCATGCCGTCGGGGAACGGCGGCTGGATCGGCGTGCCGAGCACGACGTGCTCGTTCGTCACGACCATGGGTGTGTCGCGACCGGGCAACGCCTCCTCCGGTCGGATCATCTCGGTCTTGTTCCGGAACAGCATCCCCCGATCGTACGCCCCCCGCCCCACCCCCGCCTCCCCCACCCCCTCCGACGTTGTGGCAGCGATCATGCTCTCCTTCGTCATGATCCCTGCCCCAGCGTGTAGGGCGGGACGTTGTGGCAGCGATCATGCTCTCCTTCGTCATGATCCCTGCCGCAGCGTGTAGAGCGGCGGGTGGAGGGGGTGTCGGGTGGCGAGCCCGGCGGAGGTCAGTGAACGTCGCGGTCGGCGAGCGCGGCTGCTGTGGTGGCCACCACGTAGTGGCGGTCGGTCACGATGTGCTCGTACGTGAACTGGTACGGCCGGAAGCCGTCGCTCATCAGGGCGTTCGCTCGCGCCGCATCGCGGGTCATGTCCTGCCTCGACCGGTGGTACCGGTAGCCGAGCAACTCGACCACGACGTTCGTGCCCGGGAAACGGCAGTCGACTCGGACGAGCCGGTCGCGGGCCCGGCTGAGGATCTGCTGGAGCCCGGGTGCGGGGAGCCCGGCTTCCGCGAGCAATCGGAGGTACTCGCGCTCCAACCAGCTGTGCCCGCCCCGGGTGACCTCCGCCCCGGCGATCACCTCGGCGAGAAGGGGGATGCCGTGCCGACCTTGGGATCGAAGTGCCATCGCCCGCCGGTGGAGAAGGTCCTCCGAGAGCAGGCCATCGCGGACCCCGCTGTCGAGTGCCGCGGCGAGCTGCGAGCTCGATGCGGTCCGCGCGAGATCGATGACGGTCCGGGTGGCGGAGAGGACCGGCAGCCCGTTGACCTCGCCGCGGTCGATCGGCTCGATCGTGTCGCTGCGGTGGAGTCGAGCGTTCCAGCGGGTCAGCGATCGCTCGCGCGGAACGATCAGATGGAACGGGCGGTGCAGGTGGTATCCGTCGAAGCGGTGCAGTGCGGCCGCGGTCGGTCCACTGACCCAGACGGGCTGGCCGATGTCGAGCACCAGAGCGGTCAGCTCGGCCATGAGCGTGTTCGGCGCGCCGGCCACGCGGAACGAGTTCGGACCGGACTGGATGAGGAAACCGCTCTGGACTCGGCTTCGAAGCTGGCGGTCGGACAGGCCGTGATCGTTGGCCTGCGTGCGTGTGAACGCACCCAGCTGACCTGTCGCCAGCGCCATCAGGCGCTCGGTGGCATTGGTCATGTCGGTAGTAGAGCCAGACGGGTGTCGCACTCGTGATGGAAGGAGCCCCGCCGGGCCTCCCCTGATCACCCAACTGCGCCCCGGCCCGAACGTTGTGGCAGCGATCATGCTCTCCTTCGTCCTGATCGCTGCCGCAGCGTGACGGGCCGGACTTTGTGGCAGAGATGATGACGTCCTTGGGCATGATCGCTGCCGCAGCGTGGGAAGCGGAGAGGATGGGGGAACGCGGCGGGGGAGTGTCAGGGGAGGAGGAGGCGGCGGACGCGGTGGGCGGTCACGGTGAGGCCCACCACGCTCATGGCCACGAGCACCGCGAGGTGGCCGGCGAACGCCCACGTCCAGTCGCCGAGGTTCAGACCTCGCATGACCGCCACTCCGTGGTACAGCGGGCTGAACTGCACGATCCACTGGAAGTCGCCGTAGCTCGACAGCGGGAAGAAGGTCGCCGAGAACAGGAACATCGGCAGCATCAGCGAGGGCACGTACTCGAAGTCGGCCCACGAACGCATGTAGGTCGTCGCCGCCATCCCGGCCGCGCTGAAGGCGAACGACACCAGCACGGCGACCGGGAGCATGAGCACGGCGGACCACGAGCTCGTCATGCCGAGCGCCCACATCGTGACCAGGAAGGCGGTGGAGTACAGCCCACCGCGCACCGTCGCGTAGGAGATCTCGCCGAGCGCGACGTCACCCGACGTGAGCGGTGTGGCGAGCGCGGCGTCGTACACCTTGTCGTACTTCAACCGGAAGAACACGTTCATCGTCGACTCGTAGAGCGCGCCGTTCATCGCCGATGCGGCCATCAGCGCGGGTGCCACGAACTCGGCGTACGGGATCGATCGCCCGCCGTCCTCGACGTCACCGACGAGCGAACCGAACCCGATACGGATCGACAACAGGTAGAAGAGCGGCTCGAAGAACCCGGTGAGCAGGATCGTCCAACCGCCGGCGCGGTTGACCATCCACTGACGCTCCAGCATCCGCTGGGGGCGCCGGGCGTTGACGATCTCGCTCGGGAGGATTCGCAGCGGCAGCTCGGCGAGGGTCACGACTGCAACCGCCTGCTGAAGCTGCGTCCGGCGAGCAACCAGCCGACCGCCGTGAGCGACCCGAGCACGGCGAGGTGCACGAGGGTCGACCCGAGCTCGAGCCGGCCGTGGACGGCGCCGCGGGTCAGCTCGACGCCGTGCCAGAGCGGGGTGGCCTTGGCGACCGGCTCCAGCCAGTCGGGGAGCTGGCTGACGGGGTAGAACGCTCCGCCGAACAGGAACAACGGCATGATCACGAACCGGTTGATCGTCGGGAACGAGTTGTCGGACTCGCGCGTGGCGGTCCATGCCATCACCGGCGCAGCGAAGGCCAGCCCGGTGAGCACGCCGAACGGGATGGCGAGCAGGAGCCCCCATCCGCGGGTGCCTTCGAACAGCACCAACACGCTCGTCACGCCCGTCACCGCGATGAACGCCTTGGTGGCGTGCCAGAGCGCGACGCCGCCCATGATCTGGCGTGGCATCAGGGGTGTCGCGGCCTGGGCGTGGAACGACCGCATCCACTTGAACCCGCCGAGGACGGGCCACATCGCCTCGCCGGTCGTGATCATCATCGCCGTGGTGGCGATCAAGCCCGGGGCCAGGAACTGGAAGTAGGTGAGCCCGTCGAGCAGGGTCTCCGACTGATCGCCCCGATCGACGAGCGCACCGACCCCGAGCCCCATTCCGAGCAGGTACAGCAACGGCT
>DATHUU010000234.1:0-3420 GCA_035461925.1 Ilumatobacter sp. | reverse complement strand
CGTGAACTGGTTCGGTGATCACGACATCACCGTCGAGTCGGTGACGTCGGAGCCCATCCCGTCAGCCCCGTGACGGGCGCGTACCTCGAAAGTTCCGCTCAAGGTCGGCCCCGTGCGCGACGATGTGGACGTGTGGCAGTGGAGGATCTGGGAGTGGAACCGCTGATGGCGGAGCAGAACAGGTCATCCGCGGTCGGCGCGCCCGAGTTCGGGTCCACCGCTCGCAAGGACGAGGCGAAGGCCACGGTCACGAGGACGACGATCACTCCGGCTCCCGGCACCGTCGTCCCGGCGGCCGATGCCGACGGCCCGAAGCGGGTCTGGCGTCAGCGGGGCGAACGGCACTCGATCCGCGGAGAGCTCGGTGCGGCACGGCCGCCGTACGAGGGCACCAACGTGCTGCGCATCGCGATGACGCTCCTGCTCGCCGCATTGAGCCTGATCACCGTCGGCGGGGCGATCCTGATGCTGCTCCTCTGGCAGCAGGATCGCGAAGCGGGCGTGTTGACCACGCAGCTCGATCGGACCTGGGACCTCTTCGACACGCTGCGCAGCATCGAGCGATGGGTCGCGTTCGCCGTCGTCCCCGTCGCGGTCGCCTGGATCGCGCTCGCGACGCTCAACGTGCGTCGGGCGACCGGTCAGCGCCGTAACCCGCTCATCGCCGGGGCGAGCCTGATCGTCGCGGTGACGGGTGTTTGGCTCGTCGGTGACCGGATCATCGCTCGGTCGGACGACTGGCTCGGCCAGGCCGCCGGTTACGTCTTGCAGGCGGTGTTCCTCGCGATCCCGCTGCTCGCGCTCGAGCGAGTGGCGGCGTCGGCCGAGGCCAGGCGAGGCGCGCTGCGATCGACCTACGTGATCAGCGCCGTGTACCTCGCCCACATGCAGTTCCTCGCCGGCGTGTCGACCCTCGACGAGACGACCGATGCGTCGGAGTGGGGTCGGCTCGGCGCGTACCTGGTGATCGGCGCGCTGCTGCAGGTGCTCGGAGCACTCTCGGCGAACGAGGGGGCACGAGCGATCGAGGACGGCACGGAGCACCGGTTCCGCCTCCGCCAGCGTTTCGGTGAGTCGCTCCTCGCTCAAGCCGAGCGTGGCCCCGCTATCTGAAGCGGGTCTTGACCTCGTCCCAGAGAGCGTCGAGGGTGGCGAGGTCGGTTCCGTGGAGATCGACGCCGCGCTCGCGTGCGATCTGCTCGACCTGTTCGAACCGGCTCCGGAACTTCTGGGTGGCGGCTCGCAGCGCCGCCTCCGGGTCGACGCGCAGGTGGCGCGCCACGTTCACGACGGCGAACAGCAGGTCACCGAGCTCGTCCTCGACGGCGTCGGTCTCGTCGCTGTCGACGGCTCGGCGCAGCTCGTCGGCCTCCTCGGCGATCTTGGGGAGGGCCCCGTCGACGTCGGGCCAGTCGAAGCCGACCTTGGCCGCCTTCTTCTGCACCTGGTGGGCGTAGGACAGCGAGGGGAGTGACCCGGCGACCCCGTCGAACACGGAGGTGCGGCCCTTCTCGGCCCGCTTGATCGCGTCCCAGTTGTCGAGCACCTGGCTCGTGTCGGCGACCTCGACCGGGCTCCCGGCGGCATCGCCGAAGACGTGCGGATGGCGACGCACGAGCTTGTCGTGGATGCCGGCGGTGACGTCGGCGATCGTGAAACGACCCTCCTGCTCGGCGATCGTGGCGTGGAACTCGATCTGGTAGAGCAGGTCGCCGAGCTCCTCGATGAGGTGCTCGTCGGTGGTGGCGTCGTCGGGATCGAGCCCGCGGATCGCGTCGACGACCTCGTAGGTCTCCTCGATCAGGTGCGGCACGAGGGAGTGGTGCGTCTGCTCGATGTCCCACGGGCACCGCTCACGGAGGGTGCGGGCGAGCTCGTGGAACCGGACGTAGCCCGCACCCGCGGCGACGTCGAGCGACGGGATGAAGAGCGAGGTGAGGTGGTCGGCGTCGAGGGCGTGGTCCATCTCCGCCCACGTCGTCTCGACGATCCGCTCGTCGGGCGTACCGAGCGCCTGCAGGAGGATGACGGGCGTCTCGTCGAGCCTGTCGTCGGGATCGTCGATCGAGAGCTTGATGTCGGACAACACCCAGTTGGCGTGGGTGTGGGCGACGAGCAGGGCCCCGGTGTGATCGGCCGCGGCGGTCGCGAACTCGTGGCCGTCGATCAGGCGCACGGCGGACTCGACCGGGTCGATGCCGAGCCGGGCCCACGCCACGTCGAGGAACGACATCGCCGGCAGGACCTCGACCGTGACCCTGGTGTCGGCCCGGAGCATGCGTACGGTGCGCTCGAGGACGAGCGGTGACCCGGGCACCGCGTAGACGATCTCGCCGAATTGGTCAGCGGCGGCGATGAGGCGGTCGCTGATCTCCGCGTAGACGTCGTCGAAGTGGTCGGCGCGCTCGTAGACCTCGTCGAAGGTGGTGGCGTCGGGCACCAGGGCGGCGCTCGGGTGCACCGATGTCCGCAGGTACCGGTGTGGGATGCTGTCGATCACAGCGAGCGTCTCGCCGGTGACGTGGTCGGGAGAGCCGGGGCCGAGGCCCACCACGACGATGCGTCCGACGATGGTGCACATCCGAGCTCCTGAGGTCAGCCGAGTGCGACGACGCCGCCGGCGGCCGGATCGAACTGGCCGAACTGCGGGTCGACGGTCACGTCGGCGGTCTCGAACAGCTCCCCGATCCCGGCGAGGCTGTCGGGGTCGATGGTCTGGACGATGCCGGCGATCTCGAGCGGATCGACCTCTGCGGTCGGGCGCATGCGCAGGACCCCCGCGTTCTGGTCGTCGAACAGGAACACCGCGTACGGATCGTCGAGGCTCATGCCGGCGACCTGTGGGGTGAGCGGGCCGAGGGTTTCGGTCGGGATGCAACCGACGTCGCCGTTGTCGGGCGCTTCGGGGAACTCCGCGCTGAGGACGTCGGTCCACACTGCGCCCTGCTCGAGCCGCTCGACGAGGTCCTCGGCGGCGACGATGTCGCTCACACGTACGAGGGAGACGCAGAGGATGCCGGACGCTTCCGGTCCGGATTCGTACCGCTCGACGACCCCGGCCTCGGCGAGCACCTGCTCGAGGATCCAGTTCGTCACGATGGTGCGGGCCGGCTCGGCGTCGATCCGACCGTCCACGGGGTCACCGGCGACAGCAGCGTACCGCTCGTCGAACTCGGCCTGGTCGAGCTCGACGCCGTTGAACGAGGCGACGACGTCGTCCTGGGTGAACGTGGCGCACCCGGACATGGCGGCGACGCACGCGAGGGGGAGGGCCGTGCGGCGAATCACGCCGGACAACCTATCGTTCGGGAGCCGACAGACTTCTCACGAACGCTCCACTCGTTCAGGCGCCTCGGGGATCAGGTCCTGCAGGAACGCGACGAGGAATGTGGCCGGGTCGGCGCCGCGTGGGATCGGGAC
>DATHUU010000233.1:0-12391 GCA_035461925.1 Ilumatobacter sp. | reverse complement strand
GAGCCGACATCGGCATCGCGATGGACACCGCGACGCCGGCGACGCGCGCGGTGGGGCAGCTGGTGCTGCTCGACGGACGCTTCGACCGGCTGCCCTCGGTCGTCGCCGAAGGGCGCCGCGTGATCACCAACATGGAGCGCGTCTCGGCGCTGTTCGTCACCAAGACGGTGTACGCCACCCTGTTCGCGTTCACGATCGGGGTGTGGGGTGCGGCGTTCCCGTTCCTCCCTCGACACATGAGCCTCGTGTCGGAGGTGACGATCGGGATCCCGGCGTTCATGCTCAGCTTCCGATCCACCGATCGCCCGTACCGTCCCGGCTACATCGGGCGCGTGCTGCGCTTCGCCGGCCCGGCGGGGGTGGTGACCGCGGTGGTCACGCTCGGCGCGTACTGGATCATGCGGTCGGGACCGTTCGATGTGACGCTCGACGAAGCGCGCACCGGGTCCACGATCGTCTTGATCGTCCTCGCGCTGTGGGTCCTCGCCCTGCTGATGAAGCCGATCGACCGCTTCGACGGGCTCGTCCTCGGGGGGATGGTGGTGCTCGTGCTGCTCGCCACGCTCACGCCGCTCGGGCAGGCGTTCTACGAACTCCACTGGCCGGACATGGACGTCCTCGCCGTCCTCGGCGTCTATGTCGGGATCGTGCTGGTGACCGCGTCGATCGTGATCCGTCGCGTGGCGGTCTCCGACCTCATCGACCGTGAGGTCGACCGGGTGCGACGACGCTTCCGCTGAAATCCGCTGAGGATCGGTCAGCCGAGGGGCCGCTCCGGGGGGCCGGCGAGCGGCGGATCGCCGACCGGTGGATCGGCAACCGGGCCGGCGGCCGGGAAGGGGCGGTCGACGCCGGTCGACGCCCCCGCGTCCTCGGGCGGGCTCGCGTGGAGGTCCTCGGGATCGGCGCTGCGATCGAGCCAGCGGCGGAATCGTTCGAACAGGTTCACGGGTCGTCCTCCTCAGGCGGGCAACGGCGGCATCGGCGTCGGATCCGGCTGGGGTGTCGGATGCGGCGCCGGACCGGGATCGGGCGCGGGTCCGGGGAACGGGCGCTCCGGCTGCGGCGAGGGATCCGGCGGCATCGGGATGGGGGTGGGCCCGGGGACCGGTGGGTCGAGCGGCTCGGGACTCATGGCTCGAATCGTTCCCGCTCGGGCCGGACGGCAAACGTGCCGGTCAGTCGCCTGGTTGTTCGATGGCGTCGATGAAGAGATCGACGTCAGCGTCCTCGCCACCGACGAGCCACACCACTTCGTCGTCGTTGTCCTCGTCCTGCCACGGCATCACGCCATCGACGTTGTACCGGTCGACCGTGATGTCGTCGTCGCCGTCCTTCACGGGTGCGATGATCGACAGCTCCACGATCGCATCGGCCGGATGATGACTCAGCATGTCGATGAGCTCCGCCACGGTGATGCCTTGCCGAGCTTCGAGTTCCATGTCGTCTCCCTCGATGACTGATGGTTCCGGTGAGTGGGTTGCGGTGGCTGGGTTCCGACGACGGTGTTCCGGCCGACGGTGTTCGGGCCGACTCGTCAGTATTCGTCGCCGAGCCACGCATCCTCTTCGGCGCTGCCGAGCAGGAAAAGGCTCACATGTTTGCACCGTTCGAGGGCCTGTGCGATGGCCCCGTCCTCGTTCATGTCGGTGTTCATGTAGACGTCGGCGAGGTCGACCGCGATGCGGGCGACGATCGACAGGCTCCGCTCGGGCGCGTCGGTGACGCTCGGGAACGAGTCGATCGCCGACACCTCCACGGGCAGGTCGAGCCCGCCGATGCCGGCAAGCTCCGTGGCGAGCACGAGCAGATCGGGTGGGTTGGTGAGTGGTGGGAGGGTCCACGTGAAGAGGAGGGGGAACGTGAAGCCTCGCGGCGGCTCGTCGTCGATGTCGTCCATCTTCATGACCTCGTCCTCGAACCCGAGCAGGGCGCGCGGGTCGACGTCGAGGGAGAGGTGGAGGTCGATCGGCCCGTTGCAGGCCTCTTCCGGATGGAGGTCGACCTCCCACAGCTGGCGCAGCGAGTAGGTCTCGACGAAGTGTCGTTCGTCGTGGACGTGGAACCCGGAGTCGATGGCTTGCCCCTTGAGGTCGGCGACGAACCCGGCTACGTCGATCACTGCCACGTCCGAGGACACTACCGTCCGAGGACGTGATCGATCCCAAGTTCACCACGGCCGTCGACGTCTTCCATCGAGTCGCAGACGCGATCGCCGACGTGCTCGCGGCGAACGCCGACTGGGGGGAGTCGGGTTCCAGGGCCGGCCAGTACGCCGTCGACCTCGACGCCGATCGGGTGTGTCTCGACGTCCTCCACGGGGCCGGGTACCGGGTCCTGTCCGAGGAGAGCGGGATCAGCGGGCCGCCCGGGTCGGAGACGGCGCCGATCGTCGTCGTCGACCCGTTGGACGGCTCGACGAACGCGTCGAGGGGCGTCCCCTGGTACGCCTCCGCGATGTGTCTCGTCGACGCGGACGGCCCGGTGGCGGGGGTCGTCGCGAACCACGCGACGGGCGACCGGTTCACCGCGATCCGGGGTGCGGGCGCAGATCGGAACGGCTCGCCGGTCCGGCCGTCGGGGGCGACCGAGCTGAGGTCGTCGATCCTCGGTGTGTCCGGCCTACCGACGCACCACTACGGGTGGGGGCAGTTCCGGGCGATGGGGGCGTCGGCTCCCGACATCTGCTCGGTGGCGTGCGGAGTGATCGACGCCTGGTGCGACATGATCGACGGCGGGCACGGGGTCTGGGACTACCTGGCGTCGATCCTCATCCTCGAAGAGGCCGGCGGCGCGGTCGCCGAGGTCTTCGAGCGCGATCTCTGCGTCATCGACCACACCGCCCGCCGCAGCCCCGTCGTCGCCGCGACCCCCGAGCTCCTCGCCGAGCTCCTGACCGAGCGCCGTCGCCACTGACGACCGCCGATCCCGCGCCGCGGTCGATAACGTCGCCGAGCCCGACGGCATCCGGCCGTCCCGTCGCAGCTCGCCAGGAGGTTCGCATGACCACGCCCACACTCGCTTCGATCTCCGGTCCGGTCGTCATCATCGGCTTCGGCTCGATCGGACGCGGCACGCTGCCACTCCTCGACCGGCACATCGACTTCGACCGGTCCCGCTGCACCGTGATCGATCCCGACGACCGCGACCGAGCGATCCTCGACGAGTACGGCGTGCGCTACCTGCGTGAGCACATCACACCCGAGAACTACCGGGACGTGCTCACGACCCTTCTGACGGAGGGGAGCGGGCAGGGCTTCTGCATCAACCTGTCGGTCGACACGTCCTCGCTCGACATCATGCGCCTCAGTCGCCGGCTCGGGGTGCTCTACATCGACACGGTCGTGGAGCCCTGGGCGGGCTTCTACTTCGACGCCGCGGCCGACAACGCGGCACGCACCAACCATGCCCTCCGCTCGACGGTGCTCGCGGAACGCCGGGCGAACCCTGGGGGCACGACCGCGGTGTCGTGTTGCGGTGCGAACCCCGGCATGGTGTCGTGGTTCGTGAAGGCCGCCCTCGTCCGTCTCGCCTCCGACCTCGGCCACGACATCCCGATGCCCGCCGCCGGCCACTCGGCCGCGTGGTCGCGATTCATGCGGGACCTCGGCGTCAAGGGCGTGCACATCGCTGAGCGCGACACCCAGCGCGCCGTGTCGCCGAAGCCGATCGGTGCGTTCTGGAACACCTGGTCGGTCGACGGGTTCATCTCCGAGGGCCTGCAGCCGGCCGAGCTCGGGTGGGGGACGCACGAGCGATGGATGCCCGAGAACGCTCGCCGCTTCGACGACCCCGATGCCCCAGCTGTCTTCCTCGAGCAGCCGGGGGCCTCCACCCGCGTTCGCACGTGGTGCCCGTCCCACGGCGCCCAGTTGGGGTTCCTGGTGACGCACAACGAGGCGCTGTCGATCCCCGACTTCTTCACCGTCCGTGATGCGTCCGGACGAGTGGTGTTCCGGCCGACGTGCCACTACGCCTACCACCCCGCGAACGATGCCGTGCTCTCGTGGCACGAGGTGCTCGGTGCTGCCGGCAGGTGGCCGGAGGAGACCCATGTGCTCGACGAGGACGAGATCGTCACCGGCCGAGACGAGCTCGGCGTCCTGCTCTACGGGCACGCGCGCAACGCCTACTGGTACGGCTCGCAGCTCACGATCGAGGAGGCCCGCCGGCTGGCCCCCCATCAGAACGCGACCGGGTTGCAGGTCACGTCGGCCGTGCTCGCCGGCATCGTGTGGGCGCTCGAGAACCCTGAGGCCGGAATCGTCGAGACCGACGACATGGACCACGAGCGCTGTCTGGAGGTGCAGCTGCCGTACCTCGGCAACGTCGACGGCTTCTTCACGGACTGGACGCCGCTCGCGGGCCGTCCGGGTCTCTTCCCCGAGGACATCGACCCCGACGACCCGTGGCAGTTCCGCAACGTCCTCGTCCACTGATGTGTCAGTGGCGCTCGCCGTAGTCGCCGAAGGGGCGGTCGCGCTCGCGGACCGCTTCCCGGAAGCCGACCTGTTGGGACCGGGCGACGAAGTCCAGTCCCTCCTGCGTGTGGCGGGCCACGCCGTCGAAGAGGGTGCCGAGTCGGCGTGACGCTCGTGGGTCGTACATCTGGTCGGCGACGGCGTTGAGCGCCCACGTGATCATCTCGAGCTGGTTGCCCGGGACGAGCGCGATGCGCTGGGCCAGCGCCATCGCACGATCGTGCAGCTCGTCGTCCGCGACGACCTCGAGCACCACCCCCATGTCGAGCGCCTGGCGGGCGGTGAACTCGTCACCGGTCAGCATGTACCGCCGGGCCTGCTGGAGTCCCATGCGGGCCACCCACGTCCACGGCGCCTCCGGGACGCCCCACACGCGCGACGGCGGGTACCCGAACCGGGCGGACTCGGCGGCGACGATGAGATGGGCGTTGAACACGATGTTGGTGCCGCCCGCGATGCACCATCCCTGGACCGCGGCGACGGTCGGCTTCGAGCAGTCGTGCAGCTTCGCCCACACCGCGGCAAACGAACCGATCAGGTGCTGGTCGCGCACCGAGTCCCAGACGCGCTCATCGGTCGTTTCCTCGGCGGCCTGCGCGTCGGTCGACCAGTCGAGGCCGTACCCGGCGCAGAACGCCGGTCCCTCGGCGTCGAGCAGGACGACTCGAACATCGCTGTCGCGCTCGGCGGCGTCGATCGCCGCGCCGAGCTCGTCGCGCAACTCCGGGGTGATCGTGTTGTAGCGGTCGGGCCGACACAGCGTCAGCTGTCGGACGTGCCCGTGCGTCTCCTCGCGGACTGCGTTGCCCATGGGACGATCCTCGGTCAGGGAAGGATACGGACCGGCAGGACGCGTGGGCCGCGGATCTGGCCGCGGCTCCAGGTGACGTCGCCGGCCAGCTCGAAGCTCGGGAACCGGGCGACGAACTCCTGGATCGCCACTCGCAGCTCGAGCCGGGCCAGGTTGGACCCGAGGCAACGGTGAATGCCGAGCCCGAATGCCGAGTGGCGGTTGACCTGGCGGTCGATGACGAACGACTCGGCATCGTCGAACTGCTGCGGGTCGCGGTTGGCGGCGGGGAAGGGGAGCAGCACCCAGTCGTGCTGCTTCATCGGGCAGCCGTGGAAGTCGTGGTCCTCGGCGACGAGTCGCGCCATCGTGACCGGCGCGTACGCCCGCAGGAACTCCTCGAGCGCGAACGTCATCACCTCAGGGTCCTCGACGAGCCGGCGACGGTGCTCCGGGTGCTGGGCGAGATGCCAGATCGACGAGCCGATCGCCGACCACGTGGTGTCGATGCCGGCGATGAGCAGCAGGATGATCGACCCGCGGACGTGCTCGCGCTCGAGCTTGTTCCCGGCGATCTCCACGCCGAGGAGGTACCCCGTGAGATCGTCGCGCGGATTCGCGAGGTGATCCTCGACCTGGGCGTCGATGTACTTGTCCAGCTGCTGGAACGCATCCTGTCGCTCGGCCGGATCCTCGTTGATGCGCTCGAGCGTGTTGTGGACGAACTCGCGGAAGAGCTCCTCGTCCTCCTCGGGGAAGCCGAGCATCCGACCGATCACGTTGACCGGGATGTGCTGGGCGTACTGGACGGCGGCGTCGATGATCGTCTCGCCGGGCGTGATCTCGCCCATCCGGTCGAGCAGGGCGTGACACAGCCGCCGGACCTCGTCCTCCCACGGTTCGATCTGCTTCTGAGCGCACGGGTGGAGCAGGAGGCGGCGGGCGATGCTGTGGAACGGAGGATCGCTCGTGATCGGCGGGGCGCCGCCGATCGGCGCCGGGGGAGCAAGCTCCCCGGGGCGGACGGTGCTCACGACGACGCTGCGGCTCGTGAAGTGGTCGGTGTCGTAAGCGATCTCGTGCACGGTCTCGTGGGTCACCGGGATCCACATGCCGCCGTACCGGTCGGTGTGGGCGACGGGGCAGCCGCCCTCGCGGAGGTCCTTCCAGATCTGGTGCGCCTGCTCGTTGTAGGTCGGGTCGGCGTGGTCGAGGTCGGTCGCCCAGTCGGTCACCGGTCCGTAGTCGGCCGGATCGTACGGCACCCGCTCCCACCCGTCGGCACCCTCGGGCGTCGACTTGATGATCGGGGGTGTCCAGTTGGTCTGATCGGCGACTTCCGTCATGTTCCTCTCCCGTCAGTCGGTGATGGGGATCGCGCTCGGGCGGTCTGCCGCCCCGGCCCATCGTGCCCCCGGCACGTCCTGGCGTCGAGGTGCACCCGCATGACCTCATGTTGCCACCGAGATCACCGTGATACTTGGTCGGAGGGTCACGACGCGGAGGAGCTCGGCGTCGTCAGACCCGTTCGGCGCACTCGACGACGACCGCGGCGTCGCGCTCGGCGTCGACGACCGTCGTCCTCCATGACGAGACGCTGATCCGCATCGCGGTCGCGCCCTGCCATCGGGTCGGACCGCACCAGACCCGGCCGTCACGTTGGATCTCCGAGATCAGCGCATCGGTCGACTCGGGGGAGCGGTAGCGAACCAGGACCTGGTTCAGGACGACGTCGTTCAGGATCTCGAAGCCGTCGGCGGCGCGGAGCCGGTCGGCGATGAGGACAGCGCAGTCGCACGCCTGCTGCACCATCCGAGCCACGCCGGAACGCCCGAGCGTCCGCAGGACGGCCCACACCTCGATCTGGCGGGCCCGCTGCGACGACTGCGGGGTGTGGTGCATCGCCTCGAAGCCCTCCTCGGGCGGGAGGTAGCCGGCCGTGGCGGCGAAGGTGCGACGGAGCGCATCCGGCCGCTGGACGAACGCGATGCCGCAGTCGTAGGTCACGTTCAGCCACTTGTGGCCGTCGGTGGCGAGGGAGTGGGCACGGACGAGGCCGTCGACGAGGTGGGCCCGGGTCGGGTCGGACAGGGCCCACAGCCCGAAGGCGGCGTCGACGTGGAACCAGGCGTCGCGCTCGGCTGCCCAGTCGGCCATCTCGACGAACGGGTCGAACGCGCCCGTGTTCACCTCGCCCGCTTGACCGCACAGGAGGATCGGACCGTCGCCGGGGTCGAGATCGGGCAGCAGGTCGGCGCGCAGGCGACCCTGTTCGTCGGACGGCACGATCGTGACCCGCTCCCGCCCGAGACCGGTGAAGCCGAGCGACTTGCGAAGGGTCGAATGGGCCTGCTCCCCGATGACCACCTGGATCGGTGGGGCGCCGAAGAGACCGTCGCGCTGGACGTCCCATCCGGCGAGCATCGAGAGCTCGTCCCGGGCGACGGCGAGGCAGCTCGCGTTCGCGACCGTCGCGCCGGTCAAGTAGGCGACGTCGGCGGCAGGAGAGAGACCGAACAGTTCGACCAGCCAACGGCGGGTGACGTCATGGAGCACCGCGGCGACGGGCGACATCACCGGGAGCGCGGCGTTCTGGTCCCAGGCGCTCGCGAGGAACGACGCGCCGAGAGCGGCCGGGTGGGTGGCACCGTTGACGAAGCCGTAGTAGTGGGAGCCGGTGCTGGCCATCGTCGCCGGACCTCCGACCTCGGCGAGCAGCCGGAGCACCTCGCCCGGATCGCTCGGGCCCTCCGGCAGCGCGCCTCCGAGCTCGCCGAGCCGGGCCAGCGCGGCGTCGTCCGGTGCGACGCGCCGGTCCTCGACGCCGGCCACGTAGGCGATCGCCCGTGCGGCGGTGGTGGCGAGGACGTCGTGATCGGCGGACATCGCGCCCAGTCTGTCGCACCGGGCCCGGTCGGGGCGCTTCGACCCGGGTAGGCTCCCGGGCCTCCGGGCGTTTAGCTCAGTTGGCTAGAGCGCTGCCCTTACAAGGCAGATGTCGGGGGTTCGAGTCCCTCAACGCCCACGGCGACCCGCCGACAGCCTCGGGTTCGGTCGCTCCGACGAGCGGGTCGCTCGTGGGCGTTTCACGCACCGTGACGGTTGGCGTTCAGGCGCCACGCAGGCTTGCCCGACCGATGCGTGCCGTCGTTGGCCGTGGGGTTCGGGTTGGTCGTCCGATCGCTGCAGCGGGGCACCGGATATTCGTCGCGCCGACATCTCGCGACCGGGTACGGTTCGTGCAGGACGGGGACCAGCGGTTCAAGTCGGCCATGACGGGTGCCGATGAGTGAGTGTGCTGGCCGCTAGGAGAGGGCGGACTCTACGACTAGCGGCCAGCACGCTCGTCACCGCTGTAGCAGCGGCGATCGTGGGCCTGGTGGCGGGTTCCAGGATTCGACCGCACGAATTATGTCACGTACGGGGGTCGTGACGGGCGGATACCCACCACCCGCGCGATCTCCGTGCGATGATCGGCGGGTGAGCGACACCGCACCATTCCCGCGCCGGACCTTCGGCGTGCTCCTGCACCCGTCGTCGCTGCCCGGCCCGGAACCGATCGGGACGCTCGGAGCAGAGGCGGTGTCGTGGGTCGACTGGCTGGTGACCACCGGGGCGGGCGTGTGGCAGGTCCTGCCGCTCACGGTCAACGGCAAGGACGAGTCCCCCTACTTCAGCACGTCGGCGTTCGCGACCAACCACTGGTTGGTCGACCTGCGCGACCTCGAAGCTCACGGTCTGCTCCGACCGTCCGATCCACCCGATCCGGCGGTCGGGCGACCGATCGACTTCGAGGCGATGCGCGCCTGGAAGCGCCCGCGCTTGTTCGCCGCCGCGACGAGGTTCATCGCCGACACCGGCCACCCGTGGTGGCCCGACTACGAGCGGTTCGTCGATGCCTCGGACTGGCTCGCGGACGCCTGCCACTTCTTCGCGTTGCAGGATCTGCATCCCGACACGCCGTGGTGGGAGTGGGACGAGCCGCTCAGGCGCCGGGAGCCCTCCGCCGTGGAGGCTTCCGCGCGGGAGCTCGCCGACGAGATCGAGCGGTGGCGCGTGTTGCAGTACTTCGCCGACCGACAGTGGCAGGCGCTCCGTCGCCGTGCGAACGAGGCCGGCATCGTCGTGCTCGGTGACATCCCGATCTACGTCGCGCCCGACTCGGCTGACGTATGGGTGCACCAACACCTGTTCGAGCTCGACGCCGACGGCCGGATGTTCGCCCAGTCGGGAGTGCCGCCCGACTACTTCAGCGAGACCGGTCAGCTGTGGGGCAACCCGCTCTACCGGTGGGACGTGATGGCAGACGACGGGTTCTCGTGGTGGATCGCCCGGCTCCGGCGCACGCTCGAGCAGACCGACCTGGTCCGGATCGACCATTTCAGGGCGCTCTCGGCCTACTGGTCGGTACCGGCCGACCACGACACGGCGATCCACGGGACCTGGCTGCCGGGCCCTGGCCAGGCCTTCATCGACGCCATCCGCGCTGCGTTCCCGGATCTGCCGATCGTCGCCGAGGACCTGGGGGCGCTCGACGACGACGTGCTCGAGTTGCGCGACCGCAACGACCTGCCCGGCATGAGGGTGCTCCAGTTCGGCTTCGACAGCGAACCGCCGAACGATCACCACCCGAGCCGGATCGTGGAGCGCTGTGTGCACTACACCGGCACACACGACAACGACACGTTGGCCGGCTGGTGGCGGTCGCTCGACCGCCGTCGCCAGGCACGCGTGCGGGCCGACACCGAGATGCCGCCCCGCATCCGCACGCGACGCGCGGTGTGGTGGCTCATCGACGTCGTCCTGAACTCGCCGGCCGTCGCGGCCGTCCTCCCGGTCCAGGACGTGCTCGGTCTGGGCAGCGACGCGCGGATGAACACCCCGGGTACGACCGTCGACAACTGGATGTGGCGACTGCCGCCGGGACGCCTCACCCGCGAGCTCGCTCGCGACCTGCACGACCGAGCGGCCCGCGCCCGCCGTTCGTGAGGAGACGGACTCCCCACGAACGGCCCAGGCCGGATCAGCGCAGTTCGTCAGCGCAGGTCGAAGCGGTCGTTCTCCATCACCTTCGCCCACGCAGCGACGAAGTCGCTCACGAACTTCGTCGCGGCGTCGCTCTGCGCGTAGACCTCGGCCAGCGCCCGCAGCTCGGAGTTGGCGCCGAAGACCAGGTCGACGCGAGAGCCGGTCCACTTGACGGCGCCGGTCGAGCGGTCCTTGCCGACGAACTCCGATTCGGTGTCGTCGGTCGGCTCCCACTTCGTCCCCATGTCGAGCAGGTTGACGAAGAAGTCGTTCGTCAGCTGACCGACCCGGTCGGTGAGGACACCATGGCGGCTCTCACCGGCATTGGCGCCGAGCACGCGCATGCCGCCGACCAGCGCCGTCATCTCCGGCGCCGACAGGTCGAGCATGAACGCGCGGTCGATCAGCAAGTGCTCCGGCCCGAGGACTGATCCCTTCTGGTGGTAGTTGCGGAAGCCGTCGGACTTCGGCTCGAGGTAGGAGACCGAGTCGACCTCGGTCATCTCCTGCGTGGCGTCGGTCCGGCCGGGGCGGAAGGGCACCGTCACGTCGTGACCGGCCGCGTTCGCTGCGGCCTCGACACCGGCGGCACCGCCCAGCACGATCAGGTCGGCGAACGACACCTGCTTGCCACTCGTCTGTGCGCCGTTGAACTCCTGCTGGATCTGTTCGAGCCTCGAGATCACCTGGCGAACACCGGACTGGATGTTGACGTCCCACTCCGCCATCGGCGACAAGCGGATGCGAGCGCCGTTGGCACCGCCCCGCATGTCGGTGCAGCGGTAGGTCGCCGCCGACGCCCAGGCGGTCCGCACGAGGTCGGAGACGGACAAGCCGGACTCGAGGATCTTGGCCTTGAGGTCGGCCGCGTCGCGCTCGTCGATCAATTCGTGATCGACCGGCGGCACCGGGTCCTGCCAGACGAGGACCTCGTCGGGCACGTGAGGGCCGAGATATCGATCGCGCGGGCCCATGTCGCGGTGGAGCAGCTTGAACCAGGCACGCGCGAAGGCATCGGCGAACTGATCGGGGTTGGCGTGGAACCGCTCCGCGATCTCGAGGTACACCGGGTCGACCTTCATCGACATGTCCGCCGTGGTCATCATCGGCAGGACCTTCTTCGACGGGTCGTGCGCCATCGGGACCATGTCCTCCTCGGCGCAGTCGACGGGGTGCCACTGCCAGGCGCCACCGGGACCCTTGACGCACTCCCACTCGTACTTGAACAGGAGATCGAAGTAGCCGTTGTCCCACTGCGTGGGGTTCGTCGTCCACGGACCTTCGATGCCCGACGTGATGGTGTCGTCGCCCACGCCGCTGCCGTACGAGTTCGTCCAGCCGAAACCCTGTTCGTGCAGTCCGGCGCCTTCCGGTTCGGGGCCGACGAACTCGTCGGCGTCGGCCGCGCCATGGGCCTTCCCGAACGTGTGGCCACCGGCGATGAGGGCGCAGGTCTCCTCGTCGTCCATGGCCATGCGGGCGAAGGTCTCCCGGACGTCGCGACCCGATGCCATCGGGTCGGGGTTGCTGTTCGGGCCCTCGGGGTTCACGTAGATGAGGCCCATCTGGACCGCACCCAGCGGGTTGGCGAGCTCGCGGTCACCCGAGTAGCGCAGGTCGTCGAGCCAGACCGTCTCGGGCCCCCAGTAGATGTCCTCCTCGGGAGCCCAGACGTCGGGTCGGCCGAAGCCGAAGCCGAAGGTCGTGAAGCCCATCGTCTCGAGGGCGCGGTTCCCGGCGAGCACGAGCAGATCGGCCCAGGAGATCTGGTTGCCGTACTTCTGCTTGATCGGCCAGAGCAGGCGGCGCGCCTTGTCGAGGCTGGCGTTGTCCGGCCAGCTGTTGAGTGGCGCGAAGCGCTGCGCTCCGGTTCCCCCACCGCCGCGGCCGTCGATCACCCGGTAGGTGCCGGCGGCGTGCCAGGACATGCGGATGAAGAACGGGCCGTAGTGGCCGTAGTCGGCCGGCCACCACTCCTGCGAGTCGGTCATAAGCGCATAGAGGTCCTTCTTCACGGCCGCAAGGTCCAGTTTTTTGAATTCCTCGGCGTAATTGAACGCCTCGCCCATCGGATTGCTCAAATGGGAATTCT
>DATHUU010000232.1:0-12917 GCA_035461925.1 Ilumatobacter sp. | reverse complement strand
AGTACGACTGGTAGCCGGCGTCGTGGAGCAGCTGGTACCTGGGGGCCTTGCCGTACTCCTCGAAGACGAACTCGTAGTTGTACGGCTCGGCGGACGCGAAGCCCTGCTGGGCGATGTTGCCATCGGCGATGAACCGGGCGGGCGAACCATCGTAGGACGGATCGACCTGATCGGCGCTCCAGACGCCGGCGGCCACGAAGTACTCGGCGAAGCCGCCGCCTGCGAACACGTTGATGGTCACCCCGGCCTCACCGAGGTCGGCGATCGTCTCGACCTCCGGCCACGCGTCGGCATCCCACATGATGATCTGCGGGTTGATCTCGAGCGGCGCCATCACGGAGATGAGCGGAGTGTCCTCCATGGCGGCGGCCTGGGCGTCGAACGACGAGTAACCGATGTGGATCGAGTCGTCGGTGTACATGTTGACGCGCGGGGCGTTGAAGCCGATCGCCGGACCGCCGGTGCGGACCTGGATGTCGATGCCGGTCGGCGTCGGTCCGGGTGCCCACAGGGGGCCGGTCACGGTCAGGTTCTCGGTGTCGACGGTGTAGTCGTCACCGACCATCTGGTACAGGGCTCCGTGCTCGGCCTCGGGGAACCAGTCGGTCTGGATCACGAGCGGCGAGGGGCAGACCGACGCGAGGTCGATCTCGCCACCGGCCGGCTCCTCGGCCGGTTCTTCAGCCGGTTCTTCAGCCGGTTCTTCAGCTGGTTCTTCGGCCGGTTCCTCGGCTGGTTCTTCGGCCGGCTCGGCTGCGTCGTCGTCGTCACCGCCGCATGCGGCGACGACGAGGCCGAGCGTCACCGCTGCTGCGGCGAGGCGGGTCGTGCGCTTTCGGATCATGTGAGTGCTCCCCCTGGAGTGTGTGGTGTTCAGTAGTTGGTGGGTGGGTGATGGTGAACTGTGGATCGGTGTCGGGATCGGTGTTCGGCTGCGATGGTGGTTCGTCAGGCGCGGTCTCCGTGCCACTTGCCGATGGCGAGGTTCTGGATCCAGCCGAAGATCAAGAACACGGCAACGCCGAGGGCGGACGACATGATCACCGCCGCGAGGAGCTCCTCGCCTTGGAGTTGGTTGGCGTACTTGCGGAGCAGCTGACCGATGCCGACCTCGCCGCGTCCGAAGAAGAAGTCGCCGACGATCGCACCGATGACCGACAGCCCGGCAGAGATCCGGAGTCCGGCGAAGATCGCGGGCATCGCGGCCGGGAACATGAGCTTGCGCAGCCGGGTGAACCGGTTGGCGTGATGAAGGGTGAACAGGTCGTGCATGCCGCGCTCGGCCGACTGCAGGCCGAACAAGGTGTTCACGATGATCGGGAACAGCGAGATGATCACGCACACCACGATGCGCGACCTCTGCCCTGTGCCCCACCAGAACGAGATGAGCGGCACGATCGCCAGGATCGGGATCGCCTGCAGCACGACCATGAACGGGAAGATGGCCCGCTCGACCATCTTGGCCTGGCTCATGATCGTCGCGATCAGGAAGCCGAGGACGATCGAGATGGCGAGACCCAGCATCGCCACCTTGGTCGATGACCAGAGGCCACCGAGGATCTCACCGAACACCTCCGCATCGAGGAAGCCGACCTTGAGCACCTGATGCGGCGGGCGGAGCAGGAACCGTCGCTCCGGGGCGAGCAGCACGTAGGAGATGAAGTACCAGACACCGACCACACCGATGCCGAGCACGATCGGCGGTAGGACGGTCTCCGCCGCAGTGCGGGTGCGCGCCCGTGCCCTGCTGGCCTGCACCACCGCTTCCGAGGCGCCTCCCCCCGCGATCCCGTCGGCGGCCCCGAGGTCGTCGGCGACGTGATCAGTCAGGTCGTCGGTCTTGACGTGGTCGGTGCTCATGAGTGCGAACCTCGCAGCGCGCGGGACACCTCGCCGCTGAGACGGGCGAACTCGGGGTCGAAGCGCAGGTCGGGTGGACGCGGGTAGTCGAACGGCACATCGAACTCGGCGACGATCCGGCCCGGGCGCGCCGACATCACGAGGACCCGGGTCGACATGAACACGGCCTCGCTGATGGAGTGGGTGATGAACAGCCCGGCGAATCCCTCCCGCTGGAACAGCTGCTGGGTCTCTTCGTTCAAGTGCTCGCGGGTGATCTCGTCGACCGCGCCGAACGGCTCGTCGAACAGGAACACCGGTGGCTTCAACGTGAGGGTCCGAGCGAGCGAAGCACGCATCTTCATCCCACCCGACAGGGACTTCGGGTAATGGCGCTCGAAGCCACCGAGCCCGACGAGCGCGATCGCCTCGTTGGCGAGGCGGGCCCGCTCGTCCCTGGGGATGTCGTGCAACTCGGCGAGCAGTTCGATGTTGCCCTGGACGGTGCGCCACGGCAGGAGAGTGGCGTCCTGGAACACGTAGCCAAGCCGGTCGCGGTCGACCAGGACGGTGCCCGATGTCGGCTCGAGCAGACCCGAAGCGATCCTCAACAGCGTCGACTTGCCGCAGCCGGACGGACCGACGATCGTCACGAACTCGCCCTTGCGAACCGTGAACGACACCTCGCGAACCGCTTCGGTCCCGTCGGGGAAGATCATCCCGGTGCGGTCGAACGACAGGGACTCGGTTCGGGTCGGCGACATCGCTGCCGTCATGGGTTCCTCCAGCTCCGGGCAGGGGCAGCCCGGCAGACCAACGTGACGATCCGAACCTAGTCGGTCGCCGGGCACGCCACGCCACCGTTCCGACCCGTCGAGGCCTCGCTTCACACAGCGTTCACACGGGATCGATCGCCCAGGACGGGGTCCAACGTGCGATGTCACCGATCGTCTGCAGGTGCGAACGGACACCGTGGGCGTCGTCGTGGACGTGGAGGGCGAACGCCGCTGGCTCGTCGGTGTAGCGGATGGGTGCGTCGCCCAGACCGAGCTCGAGCTGGGCGCTGGTCGACGGCCAGGTGCACGCGACGGTGCCGCCGAAGCGCCGGATGATCGACCGGTGCAGGTGACCGCACGACACGAGCTCGACCTGGGGGTGGTGGGCGAGCATCGTCCCGTACCCGCGGGCTCCCGTGAACGCCTCGCGATCCATGAAGCCGATGCCGGTCGCGAACGGGGGATGGTGCTGGAAGACGACGGTGGGACGGTCCGGCGCGTCGGACAGGACCTCGTCGAGCCAGCCGACCTGGGCAGGGGTGATCGCGCCGGCGACCGAGCCGGGAACCTGGGTGTCGACGAACACCAACCGGAGCGGGCCGAGATCGAGCACGTGGTCGATCGGCTGGTCGGCCTCGCCGGCCGGCAGCAGCGTCGGGTAACGGGCGCGCAGCTCGTCGCGATCGTCATGGTTCCCGGGCACCGGGATCAGCGGCACCGTGAGCTCGGCCACGATCGCCTGGAAGCGGTCGTACTGCTCGGGGCGCCCGTCGTTGACGAGATCGCCCGTCGCCACCACGAGCGCAGGTGGGGTCGGGAGCCCGTTGATCTGGCGCACCGCTCGCTCGAGCGCCTCGCCGCTGTCGACACGATCGGCGACGAGCTCGCCGGGCTCGACGACGTGGCAGTCGGTGATCTGCGCGATCAGCACGGTCGGAGCCTAGGTTGCGGCGGATGGTCGTGGAGTTCTTGACGTTCACCGTGCCACCCGGCGAGCTCGCCGAATGGCTCCGTGTCGAGGAGCAGCACTGGAGCCGCTTCCTCGAGCGGCAGCCGGGCTTCGTGCGCAAGGAGATGTGGCGGGGGGTCGACGTCGAGGGTGCCGAGCCGGTGGGCGCGATCGACCACGTCCACGCGGTCATCTGGTGGAGCTCGGTGGAGGCGTGGAAGGCGATCCCACGTGCAGAGCTGGAAGCCGTCGTCGCGGCGATGGGCCCACACGAGCGGACCGCCTCCTGCCTCGCCTACGACGTGCTGCGCGAGTCGTGACGTCGGATCGACCGGAGGACCTCTGCCGCACGCTTCACCTGGCCGACGAGCTCGACCGTGGCGTCGTGGTACACCTCGACGAGGTTGACGCCGATCGAGGCGGGGTGGTGCTGTCGTACGGCATCGGCGAGCAGCTCACCGACGTCGTCCCAGCGATGCTCGGATGTCGACGACGGCTCGGCGGCGACGCTCTGGTAGATCGCCATGCGGGTGCCGCCCGCGATCGACGCGTTGGCGGTGATCTCGTGGAGCTGTTCCGGTGTGCACCCGGACAGGAACAGGCCGTCGGCGAGCCGGGCCGCCAGGCGGACCAGCTGCGGGCCACGAGCCCCTACCCAGATCGGGACGTCACGGGCAGGCATCGCATGGCTCGGCGGTTCGTACCGCCCGGTCGCTTCGCGACGGAACACGGCGCGCGCCGTCTCGACCGCATCGCGCACCAGCGCGACCGGACGATCGGCGTGGAGACCGAACGGTGCGAGCGACAGCTGACCGCCCACGCCGAGGCCGAGCATCGCCCTGCCCGCGCTCAGCTCGTCGAGTGTCGCGAGCGACGCCGCGATCGCACCGGGGTGGCGGAGCACGGGGGACGTGATCCCCGTCGCCAACTGGATCCGGCTGGTGCGCTGCGCCGCGGCGGCGAGCACGGTGATCGGCTCTCGCGCCACGCCTTCGTCGGCCAGCCACACCTCGTCGAGGCCGGCCTCCTCCGCGGCGACGATCGCCTCGACGAGCTCGCCGGCAGGCCGAGCGGGGAAGATCCAGACACCGCGTCGCAGCGGGGTGGGCCTCACCGCGATCAGCGGCCGAAGTCGAACGTCTTGATCTCGGCGAGTTGGTCGGCCAGATGGGCGACGTTCGCCTCGAACAGCTCCTTGCCGAGATCGGCGCTCGCGCCCGTCGGATCGCCGATGTACCCGTCTGGGTCGAAGTCGTTCGAGAGCCAGCCGAACATCACCGAACCACCGAACTTCACGTACCGGTTGTCCGCGAGGGCCTCGGGCACCTTCCGCTCGGCCTTGGAGAGATCGACGAGCTCGGGGCGCAGGTGCATGAACACCGATGTCTCGTTGCGCCCGCCGTGGATCCCCATGCCCAGCTCGTCGGCCGTCGAGGTGCCGCCGTAGGCGGGTGGCACCGACGGGTGGACGAGGAAGGTCTTGAAGCCGAACTGGAGTCGCAGCTCGCGCAGTGCAGTGTTGAGGAGGGTCGTGTTCCCGCCGTGGCCGTTCAGGAGGACGAGCCGTTCGGCACCGGTCGTCGACAGGCTGCGACCCAGGTCGCGCAGGATCGACATCATCGTCTCGGCGGAGTACCAGAGCGTGCCGGGCGACCAGGCGTGCTCGTTCGACTTGCTGACGGACAGCGTCGGGAGCTGCCACACGTCGAGCTCCTCGCCGCACGTGTCGACGACCGCGCACGCGGTCTCGTGGGCGATGGCGTGGTCGACCGCGAGCGGGAGGTGCGGACCGTGCTGCTCGACAGCGCCGATCGGCAGCAGCAGGATGGAGCCGGGCGTCACCCGCTCGGCGATCTCCGGTCCAGACAGGTCCTCGTAACGACGGCTCATGCTGCGCAGACTATGCCGCCTGTCTACGCTCGCCGCCATGGCGACTGCGACGACCAACTCGGTGAGCGCGAACGAACGGACCTGGGTCGTCAACGGCCGTCTGGCCGGCGGCCGGCGGGTCGACCTCGCCCTGCGAGCCGGCCGCATCGAGGCGATCCTCCCCGCCGGGGAGCACCGGGAGGGCCGCGTGCACGACCTCGGCGGGTGGCTGCTCCTCCCCGCGATGGCCGAGCCGCACGCCCACCTCGACAAGGCGCTCACCGCCGAGCAGGTCCCGAACCCGAAGGGTGACCTGCTGGGGGCGATCGAAGGATGGGTCGCCGCCGCCGAGGCAGGGGTGTTCACCCACGACGACATGATGCGACGGATCCGGGAAGCCCTCGACAAGCTCCTGCTCAGCGGGGTCACCGCGGTGCGGAGCCACATCAACTGTGGGTCGGGATCGGGGATCTCGCACCTGCTCGCCGCGCAGGAGGCTGCCGCCGGCTACGTCGGGCTGATGGACATCGAGTTCGTCGCCCTGACCCACACCCCGATGGTCGGGCCCGGCTCGGAGACCAACCGGCGAGCGCTCGACGACGCCGTCGAGATCGGGGTGCAGTTGATCGGTGGGTGCCCGCACCTCGAAACCGACGGCGACGCGTCGATCGCCCACGCCCTCTCCGTCGCGGCCGGGGCCGGACTCCCGGTCGACCTCCACGTCGACGAGACGCTCGATCCCACGATGCTCACGCTGAGGTCGCTCGCCCGTCAGGTGATCGAACGGGGGATGGAGGGCCGGGTCGCGGCCAGCCACTGCGTCAGCCTCGGCGTACAGCCGGTCGACGTGCAGGAGGCCGTCGCGGCGGAGGTCGCCTCGGCGGGCATCGCGATCGTGCCGCTCCCGCAGACGAACCTGTTCCTGCAGGGCCGGGACCATCCGGTGTCGACACCACGCGGGCTCACGGCGATCGCGGCACTGCGGGCGGCCGGGGTGTTGATCGCAGCCGGGGCCGACAACGTGCAGGACCCGTTCAACCTGGTCGGGCGGTCGGATCCGCTGGAGACGGCGGCGTTGCTCGTCATGGCCGGACACGTGCTCCCCGACGACGCCTACGACATGGTGAGCAACAACGTCAGGTTGGCGATGCGGCTCGACCCGGTCCGCTTCGAGCCGGGCGACCCGGCCGACTTCGTCGCCATCGACGCGCCGTCGATCCGGGGGGCCGTCGCCGACGCACCGAGCGACCGCAGGGTGTTCCACGCCGGGCGGCTCGTGGCCGAGACGAGCACCAGCCGATCGATCCGGCGCTGAGAGACGTGACCGTCACTCGCCCGGGTAGGGGAACCAGCGCAACGTCTCGAAGTCGTCGGTCGTCGTCGGCGCCGCCACCGCGTCGGGCGGGTTCGCCGCGGCCTCGTCGAGCAGCCCGCGAGCCGTGTCGAGGTGGTCGGTGAGGTGGTCGGTGAGCACGCCGTCGGCCTGCGGCTTCGGGCGGCTGTCGTAGACCATGGTGCCCGTCGAGTAGTCGATGTCGAGGAGCGAGAAGGGAACACGGCCGACGCCGTCGCGATGGCGCCACAGCCCGGACACCGGCTCGAAGCGGTAGTAGGGGAGCAGCGCCCGCCCCCGGTCGGCGACGAGTGCGACGGCGTCGACGAGGTACCGGAACGTCTCGTCGTCGATGAAGTAGTTGAAGTTGATCCGCACCCAGCCGGGCTTGATCCCCTCGCAGCCCCGGTTGACCTCCCGCTCGAACTCGTGCGACCGGTCGAGGTCGATGCCGAGCAGCCGGTGGCCGTACGGCCCCGCACACGAGCATCCGCCGCGGCTCTGGATCCCGAACACGTCGTTGAGGACCGCGACGACGAAGTTGTGGTGCAGGTACCGGTCGGGGGCGCCGTCGCGGACCACGAACGAGACGATCGACAGGCGTTCAGCGGCATGACTGCCGAGGATCATCAGGTTCGGGTGCGCTTCCCACGTCGCGATCGCCTCGCGCACGAACCGATGCTCGCGTCGCGTGATCTCGTCGATGCCGACCGCCTGCTTGAGCTGGAACACGAGCCCGGCGCGGATCGATCCGACGATGTCGGGGGTGCCGCCCTCCTCGCGGTGCTCGACGTCGGTGAGGTAATCGTGCTCGGTCGGGTTGACGTAGGCCACGGTGCCGCCGCCGGGCACGTCGGGCACCCGATTGGTGAACAGCTCGCGGCGTGCGATCAGGAGTCCCGGCGTGCCGGGACCGCCGATCAGCTTGTGCGGTGAGACGAACACGGCGTCCAGGTAGCCGTCTCCGGCTTCGGGCCCACTCATGTCGATCTGCACGTACGGCGCTGCGGCCGCGAAGTCCCAGCACGCGATCGCTCCGTGTCGGTGGAGCAGAGACGACACCGCCTGGGTGTCGGTGACGATGCCGGTGACGTTGGAGGCGGCGGAGAACGATCCGATCTTGAGCGGTCGGTCGGCGTGGCGCTCGAGTGCGGCTTCGAGCAGCGCGAGATCGACGTGGCCGTCGGCGTCCTCGTCGATCGTGACGACGTCGGCGATCGATTCGCGCCAGGGGATCTCGTTGGAGTGGTGCTCGTACGGGCCGATGAAGACGACCGGCCGCTCCTGGTCCGGGATCGTGCCGCTCCAGTGGTAGCGATCCTCGAGGTTGGACGGGATGCGCAGGCCGAGCACCCCGATGAGCTTGTCGATCGCACCGGTCGACCCGCTGCCGCAGAACAACACGGCGTGGTCGTCGCCCGCTCCGACGCATCGTCGGATGATCGACCTCGCGTCGTCGCGGAACCTGGTGGTCTGGAGCCCGGTCCCGGACGACTCGGTGTGCGTGTTCGCGTAGAGCGGCAGCACGACGTCACGGAGGTAGTCCTCGATGAAGGCGAGGCTGCGACCCGACGCGGTGTAGTCGGCGTAGACGACCGGCCGGGGACCGAACGGGCCCTCGACGACTTCGCTCCCGCCGATGACCGACTCCCGGATCGTGTCGATCAGCCGTGCCGCGTCTGCCATGGGCGCCACGCTAGTGGTGTGCCACGATGGGGCGATGAAGGTCGGTGCGTTCTTCTTCGGCGGCGTCGAGATGTCGGACGCGGGCGCCGGACCGCCGGACCCGATGGAGCGACGTTTCTCCAACGAGGAGTGCTGGAAGGCGACGCTCGAATACGTCGACTCGGCGATCGAGGCCGACCGGCTCGGGTACGACTCGTTCTGGACGACCGAGCACCACTTCCAGTACGAGGGGTACGAGGTCATCCCCAACGGCCTCTCGATCTCGACCTGGATCGCGGCCCGCACCCAGAACATCCGGCTGGGCGCGATGTTCAACGTCGTACCGCAGTGGAACCCGCTCCGTCTGGCCGAGGACTTCGCCACGATGCACAACCTGTCGGGTGGACGCGGGGTGCTCGGTGTCGGACGGGGCACCGTGCCGCGTGAAGTGCTGCACCTCAACGACAAGGGCGTGTCGATCGGCTCGCACGACAACCCCGACCAGGCTGCGGCCGACACCCTGAACCGTGAGGTGTTCGAGGAGTCGATGGAGATCATCCGACGGGCGCTGTCTCAGGAGTCGTTCTCGTTCGAGGGCAAGCACTTCCAGATCCCGATCCCGGGCATCCCCGACCGGGGTTCGACGGTGCAGACCCTCACCCTCGTGCCGCGCCCGCTCTACCCGTTCGAGATCTGGCAGGCGGTCACGAGCCCGCCGACGCTCGACTACGTGCCCGTCGTCGGCCACGGTGCGGTCTTCTGGAACCAGCACCACTCGTTCATCAAGCGCTTCTGGGACACGTACGGCGAGAAGTACGAGGCCGCCCACGGCGCGGCGCTCGAGCCGCACGAGAAACGGATGCTGGTGCTCGCAGTGCGCGTCGAGGACACCTACGAGCAGGCGCGGGCGTCGGCGCTGAACGGACACGACGAGTTCTGGAAGTTCCTCGGCCCGTACGGCTGGAGCCGCGGCTACATGGGCGAGGACGGCAAGCCCGCCAAGCCGGGACTGATCCCGACGCTCGACGAGTCGCTCGAGAACAAGACGATCCTGATCGGCACGCCGGAGCAGGTCGCGCAGGGCGTGCAGTTCTACAAGGACCTGCTCGGGCTCGAGTACCTGACGATCTTCCCGCACCTGCTCGGCGACCCGTACAAGAAGGCCGACGAGCAGATGGCCCGCTTCATCGAAGAGGTCATGCCCCTCGTCTCCTGATGTCGCGCAAGGTGTCTGACACCTTGCGCGACGGGTCAGCGGCCGGCGACGCTGCCGACCCTGGTGCGGGGGTCGGCGGCGCCGTTCAGGACGCCGCGGTCGTCGAGCACGATCGCGTGGGCGTGTCCGAAGCTGCTGTCGAAGTCGGGCAGCCGGCTCACGCGGTGACCGCGGGCCGCCAGTCCGTCGGCCCAGCCCTCGGGCGTCTGGCCTTCGAGCTGGACGATCGGCCCACTCGGTGCGGTCCACGTGTCGAAGCCGGTCTCGGGACCCGACAGCGCCCATCGCCCGGCGCCGATCGCCTCCGCCGGCGACTGTCGGTGGTGGAACAGGCGGGCTGCGACCTGGAGCAGGATCTGCGGCTGGGCGTCGCCACCCATCGTGCCGAACACCGACGCCAGTTCGTCGCCGCGCGTGGCGAGGGCGGGGGAGAGGGTGTGCGGCGGACGGCGACCGGGGCCGTACTCGGCGGGGTGACCCTCGACGAGGTTGAAGCCGAGGCCACGGTTGTGGAGGTTGATCCCCGTGTTCGGCTCGACCAGCAGGGAGCCGAAGCCGGACGCGTTCGACTGGATGAGCGAGACGGCGAGCCCGCCCACCTCGGCGGTGCAGAGGTACGTCGTGTCACCCTCACCGGCGTTCGCCCGGAAGTCGCTCGCCCGCTCGAGGTCGAGACGGGGGGAGCGTGCACGGATGGTCTGCAGGAGCTGCTGCCCGTCGGCGTGCTCGTGGAGGACGTCGGGGCGGTCGTAGCCGGCCAGCTTGGCGCACTCGGCGAGCAGGTGGGCCCAGCGTTCGTCGTCCGGGTCGGGCAGGTCGAGGCCGTCCGCGAGGAGACCTCCGCCGAGGGTGAGGTACCCCTGGGAGTTTGGCGCGATCGTGTGGACCTCGACGCCGAACATCGAGGCCGTCAGTGGCTCGCCCCAATCGGCTTGTGACCGGACCAGGTCGTCGGCGGTGAACAAGCCGGCACCGACGTGCATCATCCCCGCACCGAACTCGCCGCCGTAGAAGCCGTCGCGACCGCGTTCGGCCACGGCCCGCAGGGCGCGGGCCGCACCGGGCCGGCGGACCGGATCGCCGGCCCGCGTCGCTTGTGAGACGAGCTCGTGGAGCTGCTCCCGGCCGGGGCCGTCGAGCCGGGCCAGCGAACCCACGAGGAGCGGGCTGGCGGGGAAGCCGTGCTCGGCGAGATCGATGGCCGGGGCGAGGAGATCGGCGAGCGGCAGGCTGCCGAACCGCTCGTGGAGGGCGATCCAGCCGTCGACGCACCCGGGCACGGTCACGGTGCGCACGTCGTGGCGGAACGGCATCTCGGAGTGCCCCTCGGCCCGGAGCAGCCCCGGGTCGGCGCCGGAGCCGGCGCGCCCGCTGCTGTGGAGCGCGACCACGCCGTCCGGTGTGTGGACCAAGGCGAACAGGTCGCCGCCCATGCCACACAGCTGAGGCCCGGTGACGGCGATCGCCGCGTTGGCCGCGATCGCGGCGTCGACGGCGTTGCCCCCGCGGGCGAAGATCATGTCGCCCGCGCGTGTCGCGAGCTGATCGGCGGTCGCGACCAGGTGCCGGACGCCCCGGACGCTGCTGTGCGGGAGACGGGTCCTGGTGGCGCTGGTCCTGGTGGCGCGGGTCATGGTGGGACGCTACGCCGGGTCGTAGCCTGGACGCGTGGTCGACCGCCGTTGGATCGCCAGCTCGGGTGCGCTGGTCGTGCTCGTCGGTTCGTTCCTGCCGTGGCTGGCGTCGGGGACCGCGGACCGATCGAGCTACGACTTGCTCGGGATCGTCGATCGGCTCGGCTTCTCGCCCGACGGACTCGTGGGGTGGGCGGTGCGCCTCTGGCCGCTGCTCCCGCTCCTGCTCGTCGTGACGGTCGTGAGCCACCACGTGCAGATCGACGCCCGCTGGCTGCCGGTCGTCCGGTTGGGCTCGACCGCAGTGGCCGCGCTGTACGCAGGGTCGGTCGCGCTCGCCGTGCGGCTCGCGCCCGACGTCGGCCTGTTCGAGCCCCGGATCGGTCCGTGGATCACCCTCGCCGGTGCCATCCTCCTCGCCATCTCGGTGGTCGGGGTCAGGCGTCGGGGATGGGATGTTCGGGGAGCTTCTTGATGCGGGCGCGGCGTCGCTTGCGCGCCGGGATCATCGAACGCATCTCCTCCAGCTTGCCGAAGCACAACAGGCGATCGCCGGCCTCGAGGACCCGTGAGCCCCGAGGGTTCGGCACCACGGTCGTGCCGCGATGGAGGGTGAGCACGGCGATGTCACGGTCGCCGAGACCGGACGCCGTGATGCTCGACCCGACGATGTCGGCACCTTCGTGGACGACGAGCTCGGCGACGCCGTAACCCGTCGACACCGTGAGACGCTGGCGGACGTCGATCTCGGGGAAGGCGACCTGGTTCGCGATGTAGTCGACGATCGCCCCCGCGACGTCGAGGCCGGTCGCGGTCTCGATCCCCTCCAGGCCGGGCGAGCTGTTCACCTCCATCACGAGCGGGCCTTCCGCCCCCTCCAGCATGTCGACCCCGGCGACGCGCAAGCCCATGATCTGAGCGCTGCGCACCGCCACCTCCTCGAACTCGGGGGCGAGGGAGATGCGCTCGGTCCGCCCGCCACGGTGGACGTTTGAGCGGAACTCGTCGCCCTGTGCGACGCGACGCATCGCGGCCACGACCCGGTCGCCGACGACCAGCGCCCGGATGTCACGCCCTCGGCTCTCGACGACGAACCGCTGGATGAGCACGTTCTGCTTGGTGCTCTGGAGCGTCTCGATGATCGCCTCGGCGACCTTGATGTCCGGCGCGAGGATCACGCCGATGCCCTGGGTCCCCTCGAGCAGCTTGATGACGACCGGCGCCCCACCGACGCGCTCGATCGCCGGGATGACGTCGGCGCGGTCGCGCACGAACGTGGTCGCCGGCATGCCGATGTGATGGCGGGAGAGGATCTGGGTCGCACGCAGCTTGTCGCGGGCGTTGGCGATGCCGTTCGCCGTGTTCGGCGTGTAGACGTCCATCTGCTCGAACTGGCGGACCACCGCAGTGCCGAAGTAGGTGATGGAGGCGCCGATCCGGGGGAGGACCGCGTCGTAGTGCGAGAGCGGCTTCCCGCGGAACTGGAGGTCGGGCTCGGCGCCGCTGAGGTCGATCGCGAACCGTAGGGTGTTCAGGACCTTGACGGCGTGGCCCCGGTCGATCGCCGCCGCCCGGAGGCGCTGCGTGCTGTACGACCTCGGCGCCCTCGAGATGATGGCCAGCTTCATGGACAAGA
>DATHUU010000231.1:0-15108 GCA_035461925.1 Ilumatobacter sp. | reverse complement strand
GCTGCCCGCTTGTTCAGTGAGGCGCTCGACGCGACCCATGAGCCGTCGCTCGACGTTGCGACCCATGGCCAGGAGCTCGCCTGCCACATCATCGACTTCGGACCGACCGGCCTGCTCGGCTTCCAGCGCGACTGGATCTACCGCGAGACCGGTGCCCGACCTCCGTCGGAGGTGCCCGAGGTCGAGCCGGTCGAGGTGCTCAAGCTGCTCCGCGATCCCGATCGGCTGGCGCGCGGCCCCGCATGGCTCGGATCGTCGCCGGCGGAACGCCTCGAGCGGCTTCGACAGCTGGTCGCGGACTCGATGGTGGTGTTCGGCGAGCACCGCGACGACGAGGTGGCTCGGGAGATCATCACCGCGGCCTATCTGGGCAACAGTGCGCCGCACGACGCGATCGCCCGCCAGCTGCACCTGTCGCGATCCGCCTACTTCCGGCGCCTGCACGCCGCCTCGGAGCGGGTCTCCGAGGAGCTCGCCGCCCGCCTGCGGGGCGACGTCTGAGCTCCGTCGCCCGGCCCGCTCGTTCCTGGGACTTCCTGCCCTTGGGATCGGCGGCGCGGGCCGCCATCCTGTGACGATGCGCTCGTCCGCCATCCTCCTCGCCGCTGCCGTGCTCGTCGCTGCGTGCGGCGCTGACGACGACTCGTCCGGTGGCGACGCCACATCCGGCGGCAGTGAGGCGCCGCTCATGTCGATCGTGCCGACCGACGATCTCGGCGCGCCATCGGAGCCGGTCGAGCTGCCCGCTTCGTTCCCGGGCGACGTCCCGATCCCGGCCGACGTCGAGCTGCAGAACGCCGAGGAGCACGTCGGGGAGAGCACGACGATCTTCGAGATCACCGGCTGGTTCGACGGCGACCCGATCCGCGTCGCTCGCGACTACGAGCAGGTCCTGCAGGACCTCGGCTACGAGATCACGAGTCGGACGGAGTCGCCGGACAACCTCTACTTCGTCGCCGAGAACACCGACTGGTACGTCAGCGCCGGCTTCTTCCCCGACCCGATCCGCAACGTCGGCGCCAGCGTCGGGGTCACCGTCGCCCCCGCCGGCTGATCATCGCCGGAGCACCGATCGGAGCCGCATCGGCCGCCGCGGCACGGGTGAGCTGGTGACGATGTTCGTCACCGAGTCACCGTGTGCCCACAATCGGTGCAGGAGATCTTCGAGGTGCTCGGTGTCGCGGACCCGCGCTCGGATGACGTGGGATTCCGAACCGGTGACGCGGTTCGCTTCGATCACCTCGGGGATCTCGGCGATGAGCGCATCCACACCCTGCCCACCGCGAGGGGAGTTGAGCCGGATGATGCAGAGCAGCGGGAACCCGAGCACCTCGTAGTCGACGACCGCCCGGTAGCCGCGGATCACGCCGAGATCCTCGAGCTTGCGGATCCGTTCGGTGACCGCTGGTGGCGTGAGCCCGACCCGTTCGCCCAGTTCGCGGTACGACATGCGCCCGTCCTCTTGCAGGAGGTCGACCAGTTCCCGATTGATGTCATCCAACTCGATCATTCGATCGAACTCTACTTCCCAAGTGTTTTGCTCACACGACCATGCAAAATGAGTTCATTGCTCGACGTATGGTGTCGGAAACGTGGTTTCCCAATTGCCCCGGGAACGGTCGTTTCGTACCATGGATGGCATGAACGCACCGCAGCACCACGCCTTCACGCAGCTGCTCGCGGCGTGGCGCCGTCGCGATGATGCCCGTCGTCACGGCGACATCCGCGAGCTCGCCGACGCGCGGTTCCACCTCGAGGCCGCCCGCGCCCAGTCGCGCTCGACGCTCGACTCGCTCCGCTGACGCCGCCGGCCTTCCGGCGGCCAACATGGGGTGGTGGGCTCGATCGCGTACCGTTCCGCCGGCACCGGTCGTCCGGTGCTGTTCCTGCACGGGCTCGGAGGCTCCGCCACCGCCTGGGAGCCGCAGCTCGACGATCTCGGTGATTCGTTCCGTTGCATCGCCTGGGACCTGCCCGGCTACGGCGACTCCGCCCCGCTCGTCCCGCTCACCTTCCCGGTGATCACCGACGCGGCTGCGCGCCTGCTCGACGAGCTCGACATCGAGCGCGCCGACGTCGTCGGCCTGTCCTTCGGCGGACAGCAGGCGCTCCACCTCGCGCTCGACCACCCCGACCGGGTCGATCGACTGGTCCTGGCCGACACCAGTGCGCGGTTCGGCGCCGACGGGACGGACGCCGAGGCCTGGAAGCGACTCCGTCTCGATCCACTCGATGCCGGCATCACCCCGGCCGCGATGGCGCCGTCGGTGATCGACGCGATCACTGCCCCCGGCTTCGCCGGGCGCGAGCGCGACCGGGCCATCGCCGCGTTCGCTCGCATCCCGTCGGACGGCCTCCGTGCCGCGGTCGAGTGCCTCCCGGCCCACGACGTGACCGATCGCCTCGCGGAGATCTCTGCCCCGACCCTCGTCGTCGTCGGCGAGCTCGACGTCGAGACACCGGTCGTCTACGCCCAGGCACTCGCGGACGGGATCCCCCACGCCGAGCTCCAGGTGATCGCCGGCGTCGGTCATCTCACGCCGGCCGAGGCGCCGACCGAGTTCAACGCCGTGGTGAGGTCGTTCCTCACGCGTTGACCCGCGCCGCGGCGCGACGGCGGGCGAGGAGATTGCTCGAGAGCGGATCGGCCACCCTGGCGATGAGCGGTCCGCCGATCGCCAGCAGCAGCACGTACGCCGCTGCCACCGGCCCGATGGTCTCGTCGATGCCGGACGCGACCGCGATGCCGGCGATGACGATCGAGAATTCGCCACGCGCGATCAGGATCGTGCCGGCGCGGATCCGACCCGCCAGGGCGATCCCCGATCGGGCGGCGCTCCACCAGCCCGTCGCGAACTTGGTGAGCGCGGTGATCACGGCGAGCACGGTCGCGGCCAGCAGGACGTCGGGGAGGTCGCGCGGATCGATCTGGAACCCGAAGTAGACGAAGAACAATGCGGCGAAGAGGTCGCGCAACGGCGCCAACAGCTCGCGGGCATGCTGCTCGACCGGTCCGCTGAGCGCGATCCCGACCAGGAAGGCGCCGACTGCGGACGACGCCTGGAGGTGCTCGGCGAGACCGGCGACGAGCAGCGTGAGGCCGATGACCGTGAGGAGCAGGATCTCCGCCGACCGATCGGAGAGCACGGTGCTGATCTGGCTGCTGAACCGCACCGCGATGACGAGCGAGACGACCACGGCCGTGACGGCGATGACGATCTCCAGGCCGACGCCCCACGGATCGCCGCCGATCAGCAAGCCGGCCATGAGCGGCAGGTAGAACGCCATGACCAGGTCTTCGGTGACGAGGATCGACAAGACGACCGGGGTCTCGCGGTTGCCCGTGTTCTCGAGGTCGTCGAGGACCTTGGCGATGATGCCGGAGGACGAGATGTAGGTGATGCCGCCGAGGAGCAGCGCACCGTTGAGTCCCCACCCGAACCAGAACCCGGCGATGAGCCCGGGGATGAAGTTGAGTCCCAGGTCGAGCGCCCCGAACCGGCTGTTCTGCCGAAGCGCGCTCATCAGCTCGTCGCCGGAGTACTCGAGGCCGAGCATCAGCAGCAACAGGATCACGCCGATCTGGGCGCCTTGCTCGATGAAGTCACGCGCTGCCGTCAGCTCGACCAGACCGCCTTCGCCGACCAGGAGACCGGCCAGGAGGTAGAGCGGGATGGCGGGGAGCCCGACCTTGCCGGCGACGCGACCGAGCACGGCGAGGACGAGCAGGATCCCACCGAGCTCGACGAGCAGGTCGGCGGCGCCCGGCGAGGCGGCGAGCATCACGACTCTGGGGTGCAGAGCAGATGCGACGCGGCATCGATGCCGTCCGCGGTGCCGACCACGACGACGGTGTCGCCGCCGAGGAGCACTTGGTCGGGCCCGGGTGCCGGGATCGCCTGTCCCGCACGAAGGACCGCGATCGCGGAGACACCGGTGCGGGTCCGCATCTCGGTGGCCCCCAGGGCCTGCCCGGCGAACTTGCTCGACTCGGAGACCGGGAGCCAGTCGATCGAGAGGCCGGCGATGTGCTGGCGGAGATCGTCGAACCGCTCGACCAGGGTCGCCCCGCCGAGCAGATCGGCGAGGATGCGAGCCTCGTCGGGGGTGAGCGATGCCGACTCGCTGACGGTGTCGGGGTCGTCCTCGTCGAAGATGAGCAGGTCGCGACGGCCTGAGTGGCGGGTGATCACGCCGATCCGGTCACCGCTCTCGCACACGAACTCGTGTCGGAGCCCGACACCCGGCAGGTTGGTCTCGCTGATCTCGGCCATGCGAACAGTCTGGCCCACACCGTTCGCAAGAGGTCAGCCTTGTCACGAACGGGTCAGTGGAAGGGGAAGTACCAGTTCCACTCCCAGTCGGTGATGCGGTCGGCTGTCGACGCCCAGTCGCCTTCGGCTTCGGTGTAGCGCTCCCATTCGTGCCGCTTCATCCCGACCAGGTTCGCCACCAGCGCGGGGCCGACCGCTTCGACCAGGTCGGTGTCGGCGACGAGGTCGTCGAGCGCCGCGGCGAGGTGCTGGGCAACCCGGCGGTCGGTGCTGATCGACTCGATCCCGTCGCCGGTCTCCCGGTCGGGAGGCATCAACCCGTTGACCACGCCGAGCCGGGCGGCCTGGAGCACGGCAGCGGTCGCGATGTACGGGTTGCAGGCGCCGTCGGGCATGCGGTGCTCGACCCGGGTGTAGCGCCCGCGCTGGGTCGGGATGCGCACGGTCGCGCACCGGTGGTCGTACCCCCAGTTCGCGAAGACACCCGAGAGGGTGCCGAGCTGGAGCCGCTTGTACGCGTTCACGGTCGGCGCGCACAGTGCGGCGAGGCCCTCGTGGTGCTCGATCAGGCCGGCGATGCACTGGTAGGCGAGCTGAGCCAGGCCGTCCTCGGCCGACGGGTCGGCGAGCGCGTTGTTGCCCTGCGCGTCGGTCAGACTGAGGTTCACGTGCAACCCGTTGCCGCTCTTGTCGGCGATCGGCTTGCCCAGGAACGTGAGGCGGAGCCCGAACTCGAAGGCGGTCTCGCGTGCGAGCTGCTGGAAGAGGAAGATGTTGTCGACGGCCTCCAGGGCATCACCGAACTCCAGGGTGAGCTCCCACTGGGGGAAGTCGAACTCGGAATTGATCGTCTCGACGGGAATCTCGCACGCTTCGGCGCGGCGCATGATCTCGGCGATGAGTCCGTCGGGGTCGGCCATCACCCCGGTGCCGTACACGTAGGCCGACGGGGTGTGGCGTGGGCGCCACCCGCCCTCGTCGTCGGGTTCGAAGACGTACGCTTCGAGCTCGATGCCGACCTTGGGGTGGTAGCCGAGGTCGTTCCACGCCGTGACCGCCCGACGGAGCGCGTGCCGCGGCGACGGGCTGTACGGCTCGTGATGGAACTCGAGGTCCGCGATGACCACCGCCGTGCCCTCCTCCCAGCTGGGGCGGGCGTCGTGGAGCGAGTAGGTGGCCTCCACGTCGGGCAGTCCGGTCGGGTCGACACCCATGTCGACGTCGAGGATCTCGCGCTGGTAGTCGAGCAACCACGTGGCGGCGCAGAAAGAGGTTCCCCGGTCGGCGAGCCGCCACGGCAGGTACTTGCCGCGGGCGAGGCCGAGGTGGTCGGGGAACAGCACGCGCAGTCGGTCGTAGCCGGTCATGACGGACGGTCTCCAGGGGTACTCGAGTCGGGGATGGATGATGCAGGGGTGTGCGAGTCCGGCGAGAGCTCGGGGACGAGGCTGCCGTCGACCACCACCGCACGGCCGTCGAGGGTGACGGTGCAGTGCCGCATCGGGAGGTCGAAGTGCCCACGGCAGAACCGGCCGGCGACCTCGTTGGCGCCGGTCGAGTAGAGGAAGTTCCCGGCGAACGCCCGGATCTCGGTGCCGTTCGTCTGGCCCTTGTCGGTGAGCGGGAGAGCGTCCCAGCGGGCACCGGTGTTCATGCCCCAGCCGACGTGGCTGGTGGCGTAGGCCTCAGGCTCGCCGAACGAGGCGAGGTAGCTGGCGAACAGGTCGGCGTCGACACCGCCGCCCGAGCGCGGGCCGTCGACCGCGGTGATGTGGTCGTCGACGATCGTCAGTCGGACCTCGCTGCGGACGTACTCCTTGAACGTGAGGTTGACGTCGCCGGGCGCCATCACGATCGTGCCGTTGACGGTGCCGGCGGCCGGGAACGCGAGGACCAACCCGCCGGGCCAGTGGGCGATGTCGCCGGGCTGATCGGTGAAGCCGTGCGAGCCGGCCCGGAAGGCGCCGGTCAGATCGACCGTGAGGTCGGTGCCGTGGCCCGATGAGACGTGCATCGTCGACGCTTCGCTCAGCCACCGCTTCCCCAGCGCGACCCGCTCGGCGAGGCCCGAGTCGTGCACCATGCGCTCGAACGTCTCGGGGTGCTCGTTCGAGATCATGAGGATCCGCGTGCCGGACTCCAGCACGTCGCCGAGTTCCGGCGAGTGGAGGAGCCCCTCGACGGTGCAGTCGACGACGAAGTCGGCCGCCTGGAGCGCGGCGACCGTCGGCGCGTGACCCTGGATCGCCACCGACGCGCCGGTCGAGCGGATCGCGACCGGGCCGCGATTCGGCGGGGTCGGCACGGTCACCCGGGCGCACGACGCGCCCGCCGACTGGGCCGCCAGCCAAGCGGTCTCGACGAGCTCGGGTCGGCTCGCCGTCTCGGCGAGGACCACGACCGACTCCTCGGCCCGGAGTCCGCACCGCTCGAACTGCTCGGCGAACCGCTCGACCCAGTGCCACTCGATCCGGGTCATGCGAAGTCGCCGTCCCCGTCGCGCACGGTGTCAGACCCCTTGCGCGACACCGTGCGCGACATCGTGCGCGACATCGGGGGATCGTCGGTGCTCATGCGAAGGTGCCGTCCCCGTCGACGAGGCCGTACTGGCCGAGCCGGTCGAGGCACACCTCCGCACTCCAGGGGAGCATCGTGGCGCCGCAGCGGGCATCCCGGAAGAACCGCTCCAGGGGGAGCGGGCGCAGCAGCGACCGGCCACCGCACACCCGGATCGCCATCGACGCCAGTTCGGGCGCTCCTTCCATCGTCGTGACCATCGACGACCACGCGAGGCGCACGTCGTCGGCGTGGGGGTCGACCGCCACCCGATCGAGGACCGCGTACGTGAGCGCCCGAGCCCGGTCGTAGAGGAGGTTCATCTCCGCCCAGACGTGCTGCTTCTGGGGAAGGTGGCCGCGGGCCCCGCCGTCGACCTCGCCGCGCAGGTACGAGCCGGTGAAGTCGAGCGTCGCCTTCATCAGGCCGAGGTAGGCGAACGACAGCGTCATGTAGAACCCCGGATAGCGGGCGGCGACCTGGTCGAACACGCCGGCCGGCACCCACTCGCGCTCGGAGGGGACGAACACGTCCTCGAGGATCAGCGTCTTGGAGATCGTGCCGCGCATCCCGAGCGGATCCCAGTCGCCGGTGACCGTGAGCCCGTCGGAACCGGCTTCGACGCCGAGCAGGCGGATGCGTTCGTCGCCCGGCACCAGGCACACCACGTTGTGGATGTTCGCCGACTCCGACAGCGAGGCGAAGATCTTCCGGCCTGACACGAGATAGCCGCCGTCGACCGGCTTCGCCAGCGTCGCGACCCCGGTCGTCGCACGGCCGCTCAGCCCCTCGGAGAAGGGCTGCGAGTGCACGAGATGCTGGTTCACCACGCCGTCGAAGAGGAGGCGGCGCCGCTCTTCGAGCGTGGCGAGCTCGTCACCGGCGAGCCCGAGCTCGTCGGCGATCGGGCCGGCGAGCAGGCACGTGGCGGTGTGCATGTTGAAGGTGAGCGCCGTCGAGCCGCAGTGACGGCCGATCTCCTCGGCGACCATCGCGTAGGTGACGAAGTCGGCTCCGAGGCCTCCGAACCGCTCCGGGACCGCGAGGGTGAGGAAGCCGGCGTCACGGAGATCGTCGAAGTTCTCGTACGGGAACGAGGCCTCACGGTCGTAGCGATCGGCCCGCTTCTCGAACGCCGTGCCGAGCTCGGCTGCGATCCCGACCAGCTCGCGTTGTCGGTCGGTGCGGGGGTCGAACGGGCCTTCCATGGCCACGACGCTAGTCGCTCCGCATGAAGTCGTTTGGAGCCGAACGATCTCCGTGCGGCGTCCTAGGCTGTCGCCCATGCGTGCCCTGGTGATCGTCCACGACCCCGGTTCGGAGGCGGTGCTCGTCGGCGATCGGCTGGAGCACCACGGGTACGAGCAGGTCGAGATCGCGCTCACCACCGAGCCGGGCAACCCGGTCGGCTCGGCGGCGGGACTCGGCGACCCGTCCGACTACGAGCTGATCGTGCCGATGGGGTCGACGCACTCGCTCACCGACCCGGACCGCATCTCGTCGTGGATCCACGACGAGCTCGACTTCCTGCGTCGCGCCGATGCCGAGGGCGTGCCGGTGTTCGGGGTGTGCTTCGGCGGCCAGGCGCTCGCGGCGGCACACGGCGGCCGGGTCGTCAAGGCCGACCGCCCGCAGGTCGGCTGGCACCACCTCACCCCACGTGACGGCGTGCCGATCCCGGCCGGCCGGTGGATGCAGTGGCACTACGACCGCTTCGAACCGCCGGTCGACGACCCCGACGTCGAGGTGCTCGCGGTCGACGACGTCGGCGTGCAGGCCTTCGCGCTCCGCCGGAACCTCGGCGTCCAGTTCCATCCCGAGGTGACCCGAGCGCACGTCCAGCGGTGGGTCGACATGGGTGCCGGCACCGAGCTGCGCGGCCTCGGGCTCGACCCCGGCGATCTCCTCGATCAGTGCGAGGCGATCCTCGACGACGTCCGCGAGCGCACCAACGCCCTCGTCGACTGGTTCCTCACCGACGTCGCCACCCGCTGACGGGCCCAGACTGTCGTCAGGCACGCGCGGCGTCGACCACCCAGCGGAACGTCGCGTCGTGGTGGTCCATCATCTCGGGATGCCACTGCACCGCCAGCAGCCGGGCTCCCTCGACCTCGATCGCCTCGGGGGTGCCGTCCTCGGCGCGGGCGGTGACGCGCAGGCCCGTGCCGATCTCCGCGACGGTCTGGTGGTGGAGCGAGTTGACCCGGTGTGCGTCGCCGAACAACTGGTGAACCAGCGACCCGGTCGTGACCGAGAGCTCGTGCACGGCCGTCGACGGCGGCAGGTCGTATCGGGCGTGCGCGGGCACGTCCTGGTGCAACGTCCCACCGGCGTGGACGTTGATCAGCTGGAACCCGCGGCAGATCCCGAGCACCGGGATCCCGTCGTCGAGCGCCGTCTCGTAGAGGGTGAACTCGACGTCGTCGCGTGCCGGCTCGGTGTCGGACGCCGTGTTCTCCTGCCCGTACCGCGCCGGTTCGATGTCGGCGCCGCCGGTGAGCACGAGCCCGTCGAGGTGATGCACCCATTCGTCCGGATCGGCGTCGATCGGGAGGTGGACCGGCATCCCGCCCGCCGCGTACACGCTGCGGGCGTAGTCGGCGAAGTACATGTCGACGTGCAGCTCGCCGAGCGACGACGGGAACCCGTCGATGTCGCCGATCCGCTTCCGACGCCCAGGCAACCCGATCAACGGCCGACGCATGACGGTGACGCTAGCGCTCGTCGGCAGGAGGGCATTCGTCGAACGTAGGTGGACCGCGCGTGCTGCACCACCACCACCACCACCGTGCCGGATCGTTGGGGTCGGTGTCGGGGTCGGTGTCGGGGTCGGCGTCCGGGGGCGGGGCGTGTCGTGGGCCGGGTCAGGCGGTCCAGCCGGTGGCGGGGCGGTCGAACCAGATGTGGGCCTGGCCGGTGCCGACGGCGGACTCGTACTCGCCGAACAAGCGCCCCTTCGCCGTGCACTCGCGGCCGCCGAGCGCGGCGACCATCATCAGGTAGTGACCGAAGCGGCCCTCCGGCGTGTAGCGCAGGAAGTCGTCCATCGTGTCGATGATCCGATCGTGACGTCCCTCGTGCATCCAGTCGAGCCGCTCGAGGTCGGCGGCGCGGTGAGCGTCGCTGCGGATGTGGATCGGATCGGACGACTCGTGGGCGCGCAGCGCCTTGAGCGGCCAGAACTTGTGGCTGAGCGCGCCGCTGGCGAGCAGCACGACGTTGCGGTCGCTCCGCGCGATCGCCCGTCCGATCACCTCACCCGCCAGCAGGAAGTCGTCGGTCTCGCCGGTCTGCGGGATCGAGATCGACAACCACCGCTCCGGCCCGGCTTCGGACGACCCGCACCCCTGCACGAACGGGAGGAGGTTCACCGTCGCGTAGTGGATCGGCAGGCACGGGTCGTCGATCGGCGTGATCCACGTGCCGGCGGCGTCGGCCTCGGCGGCAATCGCCCTCGCCAGCTCCGGGTCGCCGGGGAAGTCGAACGGCACCTGGCTCATGCCGCGTGGCAGCTCGTCCGACGTGAACTTGCCCGTGCGGCGTTCGTGCGCGGTCACGACGAACTCGAACGTCGTGAACCAGTGGGTGTCGAACACGATGACGGTGTCGATGCCGGGGTCGCGCCCGAGCGGGTCGAGCACCTCGCTGCGCAGCTGGTGCATGCCGGGGACGAGGCTGATCTCGTCGCCGCTGTTCAGCTCGCGCCGGTCGGCCTCCGTCATCACCATCGTCGGGACGTGGGCGACGAGACCGGCTCCGACCACCTGGCCCATCACGATCCCCTTCGTTGCGCTCGCACGATCATTTGGATCCAAACTATCATCGGCCGAGCGCCGCAGGGGAGCGGAGCCAGGACCGAGGAGCGATCATGCCCAGGAGCCCATCATGAAGGAGCGGTCGATGGTCGACAGCAACACCACGCCGAGCGGCACCTACTTCACCAACCTGGACCCGCACGCCGACATCGTGTCGCACGACACGTGGACCGCCGGCGTGCCGCACGAGACCTTCGCCCGACTCCGACGCGAGACGCCCGTCGTGTGGATGGACGAACCTGACGGACGTGGCTTCTGGGCGGTGCTGACCTACCGCGACATCATCGACGTCAGCCGACAGTTCGAGGACTTCACCTCTCGGCAGGGCATCCGGCTGGAGGAGATGACGCCGGAGGAGACCGAGGCGCGCCGCACCATCATGGAGATGGACCCGCCGGAGCACACCCGGCTCCGACGCATGGTCAGCAAGGTCTTCACCCGGCGCATCGTCGAGGAGTACGAGCGCCAGATCCGTGAGCTCGCCGTCGACGTGGTCGACGAGGCGATCGAACGCGACGAGTTCGACTACGTCCACGACGTCGCCAAGCAGCTCCCCATGCGGATGCTCGGGCGTCTGCTGGGCACCCCGGACGAGGACGGCGACCGGCTCGTCGAGCTCGGCGACGCGCTGCTCGGGAACACCGACCCGGAGTTCACCGACTACGTCGTCGACCAGGTCGACACCGACGAGTACCGGATGATGCCGTTCCGCTCGCCCGCCGGCTTCGAGCTGTTCGACTACGCCCGCGAGCAGGCCGAGCAGCGACGCCGTTGCCCGACCGATGACGTCATCTCGAAGCTGCTCGAGCCGAGCAAGACCGACGGCGAGCCGCTCACCGAGCACGAGTTCACGAACTTCTTCACCCTCATGGTCGCAGCCGGCAACGACACGACCCGCTACTCGATGGCGGGGACGATGAAGGCGATGATCGAGCATCCGGAGCTCTTCGAGCCGTTGCGCGACCTGCCCGACACCCACGAGGCGTGGCGCGCGGCGACCGAGGAGGTGCTCCGGTGGACGTCGGTCACCACCCACTTCCGCCGGACCGCCACCCACGATCTCGAGCTGCGCGGCCAGCCCATTCGCGAGGGTGACAAGGTCGTCGTCTACTTCATCTCCGGCGACTTCGACGACGAGCAGTTCCCCGACCCGTACCGGCTCGACCTCACCCGGAACCCGAACGACCATCTCGCGTTCGGACGCGGTGGGCCGCACCGGTGCCTCGGCGAGTGGCTCGCCCGGATGGAGATCCGCGTCCTCATGCAGGAGTGGATGCGGCGGGTGCAGGCGACCGAGCAGACCGCCCCCGAGCAGTACCTCCGCTCGAACTTCATCGCCGGCATCAAGCACCTCCCGGTTCGCGTCGCTCGCCGCTGAGCAGCTCCGCGGGCAGCTTCGCTGCCCGTGTCAGACTCGTGCCGTGCGGGTGGGTGTTCGGCGGATGGCGGCGGTCGCCTCGATCGCCGTGCTCGGCGCGTCGTGCGCAGGGAGCTCCGCCGCGCCGGGCCCGTCGACGATCGACTCGACCACTGCACCGTCGACGACGGTTGCACGCACGACCACGACGACCGCCACCGCGCCGTCGACCACCACGACCGCGACCACGACCACGGCGGCCACGACGAGCACCAGCACCACGTCGATCGATACGAGCACGACCACGACCGAGCCGGCCCGACGCCTCCAGGCGGGCAGGCTTCGTGCTCCGGACGGCTACGCCCGGCACGAACCGGGTCCGGCCTGGGAGGGGGAGGCCGCGCTCACCGGGCTCGACGTCGACCCCACCGTCTGGAAGCGACCCGCCCTCGCCATCAAGATCGACAACGCCCCGGGCGGGCGCCCGCCGTGGAACCTCGCCGGCGCCGACCTGGTGTTCGAGGAGAACGTCGAGGGCATCACCCGCTTCGTCGCCGTGTTCCACTCGACGGCCCCCGACCGCATCGGTCCGGTCCGGTCGGCACGATTGAGTGACCTCGACGTGCTCGCCGCGCTCAACCGGCCGATCCTGGCCTGGTCGGGCGGCAACCCGGGCGTGACGAGCTACGTCGGCGCCGGCCACCGTCTCGGCTGGTTCTCGAACCTCTCGGCCCAGTCGACCTCGTGCTACTGGCGGAGCGCGACCCGCCGGGCGCCCCACAACCTGCTGCTCGACCCGATCTGCGCATGGGACAGCACCACGTACGCGGGTCCGGCGCGACCTGTGTTCGCACGCGACGACGGTCGCACGCCGCGCGGGCGGCCCGAGCGCGAGTTCGGGCTCCGGATGGACGGGGTGTCGATCGGGTGGGTCTGGGATCCGCCGACCGGCCGCTACCTGCGCCGTCAGGCCGGTGACTGGCACGTCGACGCCGACGGCGATCCGGTCGCCGCGACGAACGTCGTGGTGCTCGAGGTCGAGTACGTGCCCTCGGTCGTCGACGCGCGATCACCACAGGCGGTCACGGTCGGCTCCGGGCGCGCCGTCGTGCACCGTGGAGGCGTGTCGATGACCGGCGTGTGGTACCGAGCCGACCGCTTCGACCCCTTCACCCTCACTCGGGACGACGGCAGCGCGTTGACACTCGCTCCCGGCACCGTCTTCGTCGAGCTCACCCGTTGACGGTGCGGTCGATCAGGCGCTGGCGCGTGCCTTCGCTCGCCGCTGTTGGCGGGTGGCCGGGTGTCGGCGTCGCCACCACGCCTCGACCGCCAGCACCGCCGCCGTCACACCACCGGCGATGCCGAACACGACCGCGGTGCCGCCGATCGACTCCAGCGCGGACGGCGCTGCGACCATCGCGACGGCGAGCGTCAACATGAGTGTGCCGCCGATCAACTGGAGCGCTTGGCCGTGGTGCTCCTGCATCTTGGCGGCCCGCAACGTGAGCACGGCGACGCCGAAGATGACCAGCTCGTCGATCAGGAAGATCAGCAGGTAGAGCAGGAACAGCGCGACCGCGCCGGAGGTCGGCACCCCGCGGTCGGCGAGCAGGTTCGTCCAGAGCAGCGGCAGGCCGGCAGTGCACGGCGTCTCGAGCAGCGACACGCCGACGGCCAGCACCGCGGTGCCGCCGAGCGTCCCCGGCAACGAGCGCTCCATGTCGGCGAGGCCTCGCATCTTCGCGAACAGGCCGGGCTTGTGTTCGGCGCCGATCGTGACCGACGGTCCCTTCGTCGTCCAGTGCTCCTTGATGTGGAGCACGCCGAAGGTGCCCGCGACGAGCGCCACCCCGACCCGGATCCAGGTCCGCTGACCGATCACCGACAGCGCGGAGTACGCGCCGATCATGTAGAGCCCGTAGAGCAACGACGTGATCAGCAGGAACAGTCCGCCGACTGCGAACACGCGACGACGCGAGCCGCTGTGCACGACGAGCGCCATCAGCATCGAGAGCACCCACAGCGAGCACGGGTTGACGCCGTCGACGAGCGCGATCAGCGCGGTGGCACCGATGAGCGATCCCGATCCGACGTCGACCGCCCCGACGAACGGGACGTCGATCACGAACTCACCCTCGTCCGTCGGCTCGACGCCGGCGAGCAGGTCCTCGACGATGCCTTCGATCCGGGACTCGATGGCGTCGGAGTGGCCGACGATGACCACACCGTCGACCACGACGGTCGGGACCGCATCGGGTTCCTCCCCGAGCGCCGCGAGGGTCGCGGTGAACAGGTCGAGGTTGTCCTGGTCGTACCAGACCTCGTAGTCGCTGACGACGAGACCGTCGTGGCGGTCCTGCAGGTCGTCGAGGAACTCGAGCATCGCTGCGCAGTGGGGGCACCCGTCGCCGTGGAAGACGATCAGCTCGACCTGATCGGGGTCGGGGATGGGTGCCGACGCGTCGGCTCGACCCGCGTCGAGCAGGGCGACGGTCGTCGCCGCGATCAGCACGAGCAGCGCGACGACCCGTCCCGCCAGGGCGGTGAACCGCCTCGTCACACCTCGACGGTATGGCGGCGACCCCCGACGCCACCAGGGTCGATCGACCCCAGAACCGGCAACCTCACGGTCAGCTGTCGAGTCGCTCGACGGTGCGCATGATCGTCCGCAGCGCGTCGGCGAGCTGCGCCTTCTGCGCGTCGTCGAGGCCTCCGGACACCTTGGCCTCCTCGGCGTTGAACGCCGGGAACAGCTCGGCCATCAGCGACTCGCCCGCCTCGGTCGCGGCGACGAGGACCGAACGCTTGTCGCCGGGGTGGGCGCGGCGGCGCACGAGGCCGCGCCGCTCGAGCGTCGTCACGACACCCGTGAGCGTGCCGCGCGAGACGCCGGACTCGTCGGCGACGTGGCGCGCTTCCTGCTCACCCCAGATCCAGAGCACCCAGAGGACCGTGAAGGCCGTGAACGACAGGTCGGGCGCGGCGAGCACCGAGCGTTCCATGTGGTTGCGAATGCTCGTCGCGACCCGGAAGATGTTCGAGATCGCCGCCATAGAGTCGGAGTCGATGCCCAACTCCCCGATCCGCGCCTCCACCGCGCGCT
>DATHUU010000230.1:0-8394 GCA_035461925.1 Ilumatobacter sp. | reverse complement strand
GATCGAAGTCGCGGGAGGGGAACGTCGGTCGGCTCGGCAGCGTGCGGACGACACCTTCGGTGCCGGTGTCCTCGCGACCGCCCCGGGTCGGGCGCGGCTCGGGCTCGGGCTGGCGTCGGTGACGGGGCGCGGGCTCGTAGTCCTCGTCCATGTCGTAGTCGTCGTACGCGTCATCCGGGCCGAGGCCCAGATAGTCCATCGTGCGCTTCCAGAAAGACATGCCGCTTCCTCCTCGCCGCGGAGCCTATCGCCGCTGGTCATTCCAGACGGGGACGGGTCGCGCTCCGAACAGCGCGCTCCCCACCCGGATCTGGGTGGAACCCTCCTGCACGGCGACTTCGACGTCCGCGGTCATCCCCATCGAGCACTGCGCGAGGCCGAGCCGGTCAGCGGCGGCGCGCACGACCCGAAATCCCGGACGAGCAGCCTCGGGTCCGCCCTCGGTGGGTCCGACCGTCATCAGTCCGACGAGATCGAGACCGAGCTCGCGCGCCTCGCCGACCAGCTCGTCGAGGCGGTCGAGGGGACAACCACCCTTGCCGGCCTCCTCAGCGGTGTCGACCTGGATCATCACGCGTGCGCCCGGATCGCGCTTCGCGATCTCGCGGGCGAGCTTCACCCGGTCGACCGTCTCGTAGACGTTCACGAGCCCGACGAGCTGGCGCACCTTGTTCGTCTGCAGCTGCCCGATGAAGTGCACCTCCAATCCCTCGCACGCCTCACGCTTGGCGAGCAGCTCCTGCGCGTAGTTCTCGCCGATCGCCGTGCATCCGCACGCCCGGGCGGCGTCGATCGCGTCGCGTCCGAATGCCTTCGTGACGGGGAGGATCGCCACCTCGTCACCGCCACCGGCGGCCCGGATGCGTGCTCGGACCCGTTCGAGTGCCGCCGCCACGGCGACGGCGTCGATGGTCACGCCGCCTCCTGCCAGGCCGCGACGACGTGCCGCCGCGTGTCGCGTCGCACGCGATGCGAGAACCCGGGGAAGGAACAGCCGGTGCACGTCCCGAGCCGGGTCGAAGCCGCTCCGACGCGCTCGGAGAACGCCGCCACCGCGGCCGGCACGTCGAGGGCGAGCGATCCGGCACTGGTACGCCCGACGAGACGCTCATCGTCCACCCGGACCCCCGCGGCGACCGATCGGAGGTCGTCGGCACCGAACTCGTAGCAGCACGGCCCGATCACGGGACCGAGCACGACCCGTTCGACCGGCTCGTCGAGGGCCGCGACCGCGGCGTCGAGGACGCCGGCCGCGAGCCCACGCCATCCGGCGTGCACGGCTGCGATCCGGCGGCCCGAACCGACGAGGACGACCGGTGCACAGTCCGCGACCCAGCACCCCAGCACCGCCCCGCCGAGATCGGTCACGAGGATGTCGCCGGTGGCACCGTCGTGCTCGCCAGGCCGTGTGACGTGGCGGGCGATCACCCCGTGGTGCTCGTCGAGCATCGACCAGGGCAGGTCGACCAGTGACCGACGGCGAGCGTCGAGCTCGAGCACCGGGACATCGACGCGGTGGAAGTCACCGTCGTCGCGAGTCGAGCACCGGACGTGGACCGTCCGCCCATCGCGCCGGATCGTCGCGCCGACGGACGTGGCGTCACTTGAGGAACGACGGGACGTCGAAGTCGACGTCGTCATCGTCGATCGGCTCGGCTTCGTCGGGCTCGGCGAACAGTTCGGTGATGCGAGCCGAGGTGCTCGACCCGTTGCCGAGCTGCAGGCCACCGCTGGACGCATGCCCGTCGAGACGATCGAAGCCGGCCGCGATCACGGTGACCTTGATCTCGTCGCCCATCTCGTCGTCGATCACCGTCCCGAAGATGATGTTCGCGTCCTGGTGGGCGACACCGTGGATGATCTCGGCCGCTGCGTTCATCTCGAACAGCCCCATGCTCGACGGACCGGTGATGTTGAGCAGGATCCCGCGGGCCCCGTCGATCGCCGACTCGAGCAAGGGGCTGCTGATGGCCTGCGTCGCCGCCGAGACGGCACGATCGTCACCGCTCGCCCGCCCGATGCCCATCAGCGCCGAGCCGGCGTTCGACAGCACCATCTTGACGTCGGCGAAGTCGGTGTTGATGAGACCCGGTGTCGTGATCAGGTTCGTGATGCCCGAGACGCCCTGCAGCAGCACCTCGTCGGCCATCTTGAACGCGTTGAGCACGCTCGTCTTCTCGTTCGCGACGGTCAGCAACCGGTCGTTGGGGATGACGATGAGGGTGTCGACCTTCTCCTTCAGGCGCTGGATCCCGTTGTCGGCCTGCACCGCACGTCGGCGTCCTTCGAAGGCGAACGGACGGGTCACGACACCGATCGCCAGCGCGCCGGCGTTGCGGGCGATCTCGGCGATGACCGGCGCTGCACCGGTGCCGGTGCCGCCGCCCTCACCGGCGGTGATGAACACCATGTCGGCGCCCTTCACCATCTCCTCGATCTCGTCGTCGTGGGCGTCGGCCGCCGATCGCCCGACCTCGGGATCGCTCCCGGCGCCCAAGCCTCGGGTCAGGTCACGGCCGATGTCGAGCTTCACGTCGGCGTCGCTCATGAGCAGCGCCTGCGCATCGGTGTTGACGGCGATGAACTCGACGCCTTTCAGACCGGCATCGATCATCCGGTTGACGGCGTTGACGCCGCCGCCGCCGACGCCGACGACCTTGATCACGGCGAGGTAGTTCTGTGGCGCGCCGGTCATCAGCGAGACCTCCATCGAGGGTGGCAGTCGGTGAGTGTGTCGGAGTGGGGAACCATGTGTGTCGTGCGTGTGCGTGGTGGTGTGTGCGGCGGTTGGCGATCGTCGGTCTGGGGCCGTGTGCGCGCCATCCTGACACGCGTCGAGCACTTCGGGGCGTGATGCTAGCCCGGATCGACGCTGAGAGGGTGGAAGAGGTCCTGCTCACGGACACGACGTCAGCGTGGTCGTGCGAGACGTCGTGAGGGCGGTGGTCAGAGTGTCACGTCGTCGGTCGACACGTCGATCGGGCCTGGCTCGCGGTCGGGGTTGGCGGCGAGGACCGACGTGAGCCGCAACAGCTTCGCGAAGATGTCGCGGGCCTCGCCGAAGAACACGGCCGACCCGTCGTCGAGGTGGAGCACGAGCCGTGAACCATCGGCGCTCACGTCGACGTACTCCACCCGCCCCCGGATCGGCGGGGTGAGGTTCTTGGCGAGCTCCGAGGCCGCCGCGTAGCCCGTCGGGGCGAAGTCGCCGGGCTCGAGGTCCACCGGATCGGGGCCGATGATGAGCAAGTACGCGAAGGGGTACTGGTCGAGCACGTCGAGCACCCTCCCGTCACGGTCGAGGACGCGGAACCGGGCGTCCGGACCCTGATACGTGGTCATCGCGGCGCGCTCGCGGATGTCGATCGTCGCCGAGTGCGGGAAGTCGACCGTCACCCGCGCCCGCTCGACCCACGGGATCGCCTCCAGCTCGCGCTCGAGGCGCTGTGTGTCGACCCTCAGGGTCGGCGTGCCGAGGAGATCGTCGACGATCGCATCCAGTCGGTCCGGATCGGTGTACACGTTGCCGGTCACCGTGAGCTGGTCGGCCTGAACGGCGAACAACGGCGATCCGAGCACGGCGAGCCCGGCGACCCCGACGATCACGACCACCCCGCCGAGAACGACCCACTTCAACCGCTTGCGGCTCTGCGCTCGCTTGACGGCCACCCTCCGCTCGCGCATCCGCGGCTCGATCCCCCGACGGCCGTCGCGCCCGGCCTCGGGGGCCACCGTGTCGCCGGTGTCGTCGTCCTGGATGAACACGATCGACCGGCTCCCGTCGCGGTCGAGGCTGCCCTCGACGTAGACGGGATCCGGGAGGTCGTCGTCCTCGAACGCGATCACGACGACGTCGAGCTCTGACTCGGGCTCGGATGCTGGCGCGGGCGCGAGATCCGCCCCGGAACCACCGGCCGAGTCGTTGCGCACGACGACCACACCGGTCAGGTCGTCGATCCGCACGACCGTCGGTGCGGTCGCCGGGACGGCGGCGCCGTCCACGTCGGGATCGGCCACGACCGGCGGTTCGGGCGGTTCGGGCGGTTCGGGCGGTTCGGCCGGTTCGGGCGGGGGTTCCGGGTCGCCGAAGGCGCGGCTGAGCTCGTCGAGCGCAGCCGGGTCCGGCTCGTGACGATCGTGGCCGTGACGTCCGTGATCGGGACGATCGCTCACGAGGCCGTCTCCTCGTCGAACGACGACGGGTCGGCATCGTCGAACCCGACCAGTCGGACCTCGCTCCTCAGCCGATGGCCGGTCGCGTCGGCCACGCGCCGACGCACCTCCTCCATGACCGCGCGCACGTCGGCCGCGGAACCGCCCTCGGCGGCCTGGATGAAGTTGGCGTGCTTCTCCGATACGTGCGCCGTCCCGATCCGCAGCCCGCGGAGCCCGAGCCCGTCGATGAGCCCACCCGCCGCGATCTCCCCGGGCACCGGGTTGACGAACACCGACCCACAGTTCTGACCGCCGGGTTGGTGCGCTCGCCGCCACCGGACGATCTCGGCGATCTCGGCCTCGGAGCGCTCGCGGTCGCCGGCACGGAGCCCGAGGCGGGCCTCGTGGACGATCTGCCCCTCGGTGAGCGACGAGGCCCGGAACCGGAGGCCGAGCGACCCGACCGCCATCGTGACCAGTCCGGCCTCGGGTCGATCCAGGTCGAACACCCGGACCTCGAGCAGCGACGCCGCCATGTCGGATCCGTGGCCGCCGGCGTTCATGCGCACGGCTCCGCCGACCGAACCAGGGACACCGACCGCCCACTCGAACCCGGTGATCGCTGCTGCCGCGGTCCGCCGAGCGAGCACCGGGAGGGCGACGCCGCCTCCGGCGACGACCTCGCGCGCGTCGGTCCCGTGCTCGGGTTCGATCAGGTCGATGTGGTCCGCGAGCTCGGCGATCGAGATCGCGAGGCCGCCGAACCCGGCGTCGGCAACCAGCATGTTCGAACCTCGACCGATCACCAGCACCTTGACACCGGTCGCGCGTCGCACCTCGGCGACGGCCGTCAGATCGTCGAGCGAACGCACGTCGACGTACAGGGCCGCCGATCCGCCCACCCGGTACGTCGTCATCGGCGCCAGCGGGACGTCACGGTGCAGACGCTCGCCCAGCGCCGCGGACAGCAGTTCGGCAGCCGCGGCGACCCGATCGCGGCGCTCGTGGCGCGTCACGTCCATCATCACCTGTCCACCATCACACGTCCGCCATCACACGTCCGCCATCACACGACCGCCATCACACGACCGCCATCACACGTCCGCCATCACCGTGCCGCGTCGGGCGGCGAGCACCTCGTCGGGCAGGGACGCGACGTCACCGCACCCCATCGAGATGCAGACATCACCGTCGCGAACCGTCCGAGCGAGGTAGTCGACGAGCTCCTCACGCCGCGGCAGCCACACCACACGGGTGCTCGGATGGGCGTCGAGCACCGCATTGACGACGAGCTTGCCGGTGACGCCGGGGATCGGCTGGGTGCCGGACGGGTAGATGTCGGTCAACACGACCACGTCGGCGGCCTCGAACGCGTCGGCGAACTCCCGCCAGATCTCGGCCATCCGGTTGTAGCGGTTGGGCTGGAACACCGCCACGACGCGCTGCCATCCGTCACCCGAATCACGCGCCGCGCGCAGGACGGCGTCGATCTCCCTCGGCAGGTGGGCGTAGTCGTCGACGAAGGTGGCACCGCGGTCGAAGCCGCGGACGTCGAACCGACGTGCCACGCCCCCGAACGCCGCGAGTGCGTCGGCCGCCTCGGCCGGATCGACACCGATCTCCATGGCCATCGCGAACGCACCCGTCGCGTTGCGGACGTTGTGCTCGCCGCGCAACGGCAGGTCGACGCTCGCCAGCCGTTCACCGTCGCGCTCGACCGCGAACGTGAACGATCCGTGTGACGGCCGGACGTCGACGGCCCGGTATCGGGCATCCACCGACATGCCGTAGGTCACGATGTCGTGCGTCACGGCGTCCCGGCGAGCGGCGACGGCTCCGGCACGGGCGTCGTCGACGCAGACGACCTTCGGCCCCGGGATCTGCGCGAGGTAGTGCTCGAACGACCGCTCGATCTCGTCGATGCTCCCGAAGTGATCGAGATGGTCGAGGTCGATGTTGGTCAGGATCGTCCCGAACAGCGGCAGCTCCAGGTGCGTACCGTCGCTCTCGTCGGCCTCGACGACGAACCACTCCCCACCCGTCCACTGCGCTCCGGTGCCCATGTCGTTGACGTCGCCGCCGATCACGAAGCTCGGTCGGAGACCGGCTCGCGCCAGGATCAGCATGAGCATCGACGTCGTGGTCGTCTTGCCGTGGGTCCCGGCGACGGCGAGGGCCTTGGCCTGCGCGCAGATCGACGCGAGCATCTCGGCGCGGCTGAGCGTGGCGACCCCCAGCTTGCGAGCCTCGTCGAGCTCGTTCAGGTCCTTCGGGATGGCCGTCGAAGCGGTGACGGCATCGCACCCGACGACGTGGGACCGGTGATGACCGATGTGGACGGTCACGCCGGCGGCGCGGAGCCGGTCGAGGATCTGTCGGTCGCGCAGGTCGACCCCCGACACGTTGTGCCCCATCTGCGCGAGGGCGAGCGCGATCGCGCTCATGCCGGGACCGGCCGCGCCGATCACGTGCAACCGGCGAGGCACGGAGAGGTCGAGGGGGACGGTGGGGGGAGAGGATGCGGCGGGGATGGTCACGACAGGGGTCAGGCTATTGCGACGGACTCCACGAGTTGGGCCAAGGCGCCACTGCGGTGGATCGCTCCCTTGTCCGATGCCGCGGTCGAGAGCGCCGCGAGCTCGGACGGCGACCCGCGGAGCCGGTCGATCACCTCGGGGAGCTGCCCGACGTCGGGTTCGGCGAGGAACACCGCGGCACCGTCGTCGGAGAGCCACCGGACGTTCATCGTCTGATGGTCCTCGGCCGAGGCGGCCCAGGGCACGAGCACCGCCGGGATCCCGGTCACGGCGACCTCGTGCACGGTGCTCGCGCCTCCCCGACCGACGAGCAGATCGGCGGCCGCGTACACGAGCGGCATCTCCGGCTCGTACCCGACCGGTTGGTAGACGAGCCCGCCGTCGGCCCCGGTGCGCGCCGGCCGGGCTCCGACGAGGAACCGCTCCCCCACCGCGTGACGGATCGCGAGGTCGCCGTCGGCGGCGTGGGTGTCGACGAGGCGGGCGATCACGTCGTTCAGCACCCCCGATCCCTGCGAGCCGCCCATCACCGCGACGACGAAGCGGTCGAGGGGAAGGCCGAGCCGCTCGCGCGCCTGCGCGCGGTCGCGCACCCGGTCGATGTCGAGGATGGCCTGTCTGACCGGAGCGCCGGTGTGCCTGGCACGCGGCAGCGGGGAGTCCGGGAAGGCGACGGCGCACACGGCTGCGTGCCTCGCGGCCAGCCGACTGGCCCGCCCGGGGAGGAGGTCGTAGCTGACGACGACGATCGGCACGCCGAGCTTGCGGGCCGCGAACACCGCCGGCATGCTCGCGTACCCGCCCACGCTCACGACGACCTTCGGGTCGAGCTCACGCACGAGACGGATCGCCTGCCGGCGGGCGGCGGCCAACTTCGGGAGGAAGCCGAGGTTGCGACGAGTGACCCGGCGCTGGAAGCCGACCACGTCGAAGAAGTGGTGTGGGAAAGGGGTCTCCGGGAGCAGCCGCGTCTCGATCCCTCGGCGTGCACCGACGTAGTGGATCGAGCTCGGATCGTGTCCCCTCGCGACGAGTCCCTCGGCGACCGCCAGCGCCGGCAGCACGTGCCCGGCCGTCCCACCACCGGTGACGACGGCGTACGCGGTCATCGACGGGCCGGTGCGGTGACCGCTCGGCGGGCCACGTTCAGCAGCAGCCCGGCGGCGATCATCGACACGAACAGCGACGTGCCGCCGGCGGAGAAGAACGGGAGGGTGAGACCGGTGACCGGCATCAGCCCGGACACGCCGCCGAGGTTCACGATCGCCTGGACGCCGAACCAGGCGGCGATGCCACCGGCGAGGAGCGTGCCGAACTGGTCCGGCGCCGCCAGTGCGGCCTGCACGCCGAGCACGACCAGCAGCGCGAACCCTCCGACGACGGCGACCGAACCGACGAAGCCGAGCTCGTCGGCGATGACCGCGAAGATGAAGTCACTGTGCGCCAACGGCAGGTAACCGAGCTTGGAGTTGCTGCCGCCGATCCCGGACCCCGTCAGCCCACCGTTCGCGATGCTGAGCAGACCCTGCCACGACTGCCAGGCGAGATGGTCCTTGTTGCCCTCGATGTCGCGGAACGCGGTCAGCCGGTTGAACCGGCGCGGATCGGACATGACCGCGACGAGCGCCGCCATCGCGCCCACTCCGGCCAGCGTGCCGACGTGGCGGAAGGGCACCCCCGCGATGACACCGACCGCCAGCGC
>DATHUU010000229.1:0-6665 GCA_035461925.1 Ilumatobacter sp. | reverse complement strand
ATCGCGATGCCGATGTCGGCTCGCTTGAGCGCCGGGATGTCGTTCACGCCGTCACCCGTCATGGCGACGGTGTGTCCGGCGGCCTGCAGGAGCTCGACGAGGCGACGCTTCTGGTGCGGGAGCACGCGACCGAACACGGTCGTCTTGGCCACCAGAGCGTCCGCACCGTCGGCATCGAGGTCGACGTCGCGCAGGTCGACGAAGTGCTCTGCGCCGGGGACGCCGAGCGATTGTGCCACGCTGGCCACGGTGGCCGGGTTGTCGCCCGAGATCACCTTCACCTCGACGTGCTGCTCCGCGAAGTAGCGCATGGTCGCCGCTGCGTCCGATCGAACCTCCTCGGCGAGGATCACGAACGCAGCAGGCTCGAGGTCGGCCGGGACCTCCTCCCCCGACAACGTCGTGGGGCTCCGGCCGAGGAGCAGGACGCGCCGGGCGTCGGTCGTGAGCGCGCCGAGGCGTTCCCGAGCGGCGTCGTTGCCCGCGTTCGACGGGAGCTCGCCGAGCAGCACTTCGGGTGCCCCGACGATCCAGGTGCCTCCCGGTTCGAACGTCGCCCCACTCCACTTGCGAGCCGAGGAGAACACCACCTGCTCGACGATCGACCAATCGGGCGCCGGGTGGCCGCCCGCCGCGGACGTGAGCGTCCGGGTCGGGGTCGGCTCGGCGGCCGAGAGCGCGGCGACGGCGTCGAGGACCTCGTCGTCGGAGACCTCACCCAACACCTCGACCCGATCGAGGGTCATGTCGCCGGTCGTCAGCGTGCCCGTCTTGTCGAGACACAGCACGTCGACGCGTGCCAGCCCCTCGACGGCGTGCAGCTCCTGCACCAGGACGTGGTTGCGTGACAATCGGATGATGCCGACGGCCAGTGCCATGCTCACGAGCAGGACGAGGCCCTGAGGGACGAGCCCGACGACACCGGCGACCGAGGCGACGAGCGCGGTGCCGAGATCGTCGTCGGCGCGGAGCTGGCTCCACACGAGGAGCGCGGCGAGCGGCACGATCACCCACCCGACCACCCGGAGGATCTGATCGACCCCCCGTCGCAGCTCGGACTCGGCGAGCACGAACTCCTTCGCCTGCTCGGTGAGTGTGTAGATCCACGTCTCCGATCCGACCGCGGTCGCGCGGATCGTCGCGCCACCGCCGACGACCGAGCTCCCCGATCGCACGTCGTCGCCGGCATCCTTCGCGATCGGGTCGGACTCACCGGTCAGGGCCGACTCGTCGACGTCGAGGCCGGTCTCCTCGAGCACGACGCCGTCGACGGGCACCTGGTCGCCCGTTCGGAGTCGGATGACGTCATCGGTCACCAATCGCTCCGTGCTGAGCTCGACCGGTTGGCCGTCTCGCACGACGACGACCGTCGGTGTCACGAGGATCCTCATCTCGTCGAGGGTGCGCTTGGCCCGGATCTCCTGGACGATGCCGATCGTCATGTTGAACACCATGACCCCGGCGAAGATGGCGTCGATCGGGTCGCCGAACACGAGCACCACAGCAGCCAGGATCGTGATGACGGCGTTGAACCGGGTGAACACGTTCGCCCGCACGATGTCGGTGTACCTGCGGGACGATCGATCGATCCGAGCGTTGACCTGGCCCGCGGCCTCCCGTTCGCGCACCTCGACCGTCGTCAGTCCGCGCCACGCCGACGTCGGCGCGTCGTCGACGTGCTCGGTCGTCGCCATCAGTGGTGGGGGACCATCAGCGATCGGGCGCCGGCACGACGACGACCGGGCAGGGTGAGTGCACGATGGCGTGTCGGAGGTACGGGGCGATCGTGCGGCTCCGGATGAACGGTGGCTCCGCTCGCCCGATGACGAGCATGCCGGCGGCCTCACCGGCCTCGACCAACCGCGGGCCGGTTCGTCCCGGCTGCACCGACACGGTGACCGAGACGTCGGTCCCGGTCTCGGTCTGCAACCGTCGTGCCAGGTCGAGCAGATCCTCCTCGACCCACTCCGTCAGCACGGTCGGATCCAGATGGTAGGCGAGCACGTCGAGCCACCCCTCCGGTCGGAAGATGCTGCGCGGGCCGTACGCGTGGACGAGGAGCAGCCCGTTCCGGACGAGCCCGGGGTGCGTCAGTGTCCACCGCAACGCCGCCTCGGTTCCCCGAGACGTGCCGACCCCGACCGCGACCGGACGATCACACGTGTGTGCCGGATCCCAGTCGAGTGGCACGATGACGACCGGTCGCTCGGCGGTCCGGAGGAGCGTGGCGGTCACGTGTCCGACGACTCGGGGTCCGTGCCGGGATCGGGCGTGGTGACCGACGACGATCGCGTCGGCGCCGACCTCGTCGCCGAGCCGGAGCAGCGCACCGGCGACGGACCCTTCGCGCACGACCGCCTCGACCCGGTCGCCGGGCTCGCCGGGGACCGCGGTCGGGATCCACTGCTCGCACAGCTCCGTCTCGCGGTGGTGCAGGAGGCGCACGCTGTCGCCGAGCGCAGCGTCGAGCGCGAGCTCCTCCGCCGGTGCCACGGCGTGAGCGGCGTGGACCCGACCCTCCACGCCCACCCCCTCCACGCCCACCCCCTCCACGCCGACCCCCTGCACACCGACCCCCTGCACATCGAGCTGGGTCACCGCCCACCGGAGAGCCGCCGCCGACGCCGCCGAGCCGTCGAGACCGACGACCAGCTCGGCCAGCCCCCGTTCCGTGTCGTTCGGGATGCGCTCGTTCCCGACCTCCATGTCGCACCTCCGTCATCGGCACCGTACACGGCGATCCGGCATCATGAGCGTTCGCGGGAGGACCTTCAGCCCTGCCGTCGCGACCCCGCCGTGCGTACCGTCAGAACCGGAGGCGATGTCTCCGTCACGATGTCGCCGTGATGGTGTCGCCCGGTTCGGACGAAGGAGGTCACCGATGGCACCCGCGCCCACTCCGACGACGACTCCAGCGACCACTCCATCGACCACTCCATCGACCACTCCATCGACCCCTCCAGCGACCACTGCGACGACCAGTGGGGCGTGGCAGGCGATCCGGGATCGACTGACGGGTCTGCCCGACGGCGAGGGCGTCAACATCGCGCACGAGGCGGTCGACCGGCACCTCGACGACGGTCACGGTGACGACATCGCATTCCGCTTCCTCGCCAAGACCGATCCGCCGGACGCGCCCGGCGAGGCGTACAGCTACCAACGGCTCGCGATCGAGTCGAACCGGTTCGCGCATGCGCTGCGATCGCTCGCGGTCTGGCCGGGCGAGTCCGTGTTCCTCCTCGCCGGGCGCATCCCCCGGCTCTACGTGGCGGTGCTCGGCGCACTCAAGGGGCAGCACGTCGTGTGTCCGTTGTTCTCCGCGTTCGGACCCGAGCCGATCAGGCAACGGATGTGTCTCGGCGACGCGGCGGTGCTCCTGACGACGAGCTCGTTGTATCGGCGGAAGATCATGCCGATGCGCGACGAGCTGCCGGCGCGGCGCTATGTGCTGCTCGACGTCGACGACCAGTCCGATGCCCCCGAGGGCACGATCGCCTTCGGATCCCTGGTCGACAGCCAGCCGACCCACTTCCGGATCGCACCGACGGCATCCGAGACACCGGCGATCCTGCACTTCACGTCGGGTACGACCGGCACCCCGAAGGGCGCGCTCCACGTGCACGACGCCGTGGCGATGCACCGGGCGACGACCGAAGCGGTCTTCGGGCTGCAGCGGGGCGACACGTACTGGTGCACCGCCGACCCGGGCTGGGTGACCGGGACGAGCTACGGCATCATCGGACCGCTCACCGTGGGAGCGACGATCGTCGTCGACGAGGCGGAGTTCGACGCGACACGCTGGTACCGCATCCTCGACGACCAGCGCGTCGGCGTCTGGTACACGGCCCCGACTGCGATCCGGATGTTGATGCACGCCGGACCCGACGCCGTGGGTGACGCCGACCTGTCGTCGGTCGGGCGGGCGTTCAGCGTCGGTGAGCCGCTGAGCGCCGAGGCGGTGCGGTGGGGCATCGACACCCTCGGCCTCACGTTCCGCGACACCTGGTGGCAGACCGAGACCGGGGCGATGATGATCGCCAACACGTTCGACGAGATCGTGCAGCCCGGGTCGATGGGACGGCCGGTCTGCGGCATCGAGGCGGGTCTCCTGCGGACGAACGACGCCGGTGACCTCGTGCGGGACGAGGACGGGCGGGTGATCGAAGTCACCGACCCGGAGGAGATCGGGATGATCGCTCTGCGGGCCGGCTGGCCGTCCATGTTCCGCACCTACCTCGGGAACGAGGAGCGCTATCGGCGTTCGTTCACCGACGGGTGGTACCTGGCGGGCGATCTCGGACGGCGCACGGCCGACGGATCGTTCTGGTTCGTCGGACGGGCCGACGACGTCATCAAGACCGCCGGGCACCTGATCGGGCCGTTCGAGGTCGAGAGCGTGCTGAACGAGCACCCCGACGTGACCGGGTCGGGCGTGTACGGCATCCCCGACGAGGTGGCCGGAGAAGTCATCCACGCGCGGGTCGTGCTGCGCCGGGACGTGGAGCCGACCGAGGTCACCCTGTCGAGCATCATGGCGCACGCTCGCAAGCGGCTCGGTGCCGCGGTCGCGCCGCGCGAGATCGTCGCCGTCGACTCGCTCCCGATCACGCGGAGCGGCAAGGTGATGCGGCGGGTGCTCCGAGCCCGTGAGCTCGGGCTTCCCGAGGGCGACCTGAGCACGTTGGAAGGGAACGAGTCATGATCAGCCTCGACGCCGAGACCCGCCGCGGGCTGTTGCGCGACATGGTGTTCGTGCGACGGTTCGAGGAACGGTGCGCGCAGCTGTACCAGCAGACCAAGATCCGCGGCTTCCTGCACCTGTACGTCGGTGAGGAGGCGATCGCGGTCGGGGTGAGCCGGCTGCTCCGACCCGACGACGCGGCCGTCGGCACCTACCGGGAGCACGGTCATGCGCTGCTGAAGGGCGTGTCGGCCGAAGCGGTGATGGCCGAGATGTTCGGGCGTGTGGACGGTTGTTCGGGCGGTCGTGGCGGTTCCATGCACCTGTTCGACGCCGAGCATCGCTTCTACGGCGGCAATGCGATCGTCGGTGGCGGCATCCCGCTCGCGATCGGCCTGGCGCTGGCCGACCAGTTGGCGGGGCGGGACCGGGTCACCGCCTGCTTCTTCGGCGAGGGAGCGATGGCGGAAGGCGAGTTCCACGAGAGCATGAACCTCGCCGCGCTCTGGGACCTCCCGGTGCTCTTCTGCTGCGAGAACAACCGCTACGCGATGGGCACGGCACTCGAGCGATCCGAAGCCGAGACCGACCTGGCGCTACGGGCGTCGGCCTACGGGATGCCGGCCTGGCCGGTCGACGGGATGGACGTCGAGGCCGTCTCCGACACGGCGGCGCGGGCGATCGCGTCGATCCGGGCGGGGGGCGGCCCTGTGTTCGTCGAGTTCCGCACCTACCGCTTCCGGGCCCACTCGATGTACGACCCGGAGCTGTACCGCGACAAGGCCGAAGTCGCCGAGTGGAAGGAGCACGACCCGATCCTCACCCTGTTCGACCGGATGGTCGCCGACGGCGAGATCGAATCGGATGCGCTCACGGCGATCGAGGAGGAGGTCGACACCGAGATCGAGCGGGCCGTTGCCTTCGCCGACGCGTCGGCCGAGGAAGGCGTCGAGACGATGCTCCGCCATCTGTACGCCGAGGAGGTCGGGTCATGAGGAAGTCCGCTGCCGAGCCCGTGACGATGACCGGTCGCGAGGCGATGCGGGCCGCCATGACCGAGGCGATGCACGCCGACGACCGCGTCTTCCTGATGGGTGAGGACGTCGGCCGGTACGGCGGCTGCTTCGCGGTGTCGATGGGCATGCTCGAGGAGTTCGGCCCGGAGCGCGTGCGCGACACGCCGCTCTCGGAGTCGGCGTTCGTCGGGGCGGGGATCGGCGCCGCGCTCGGCGGGATGCGGCCGATCGTCGAGATCATGACCGTGAACTTCAGCCTCCTGGCGCTCGACCAGATCATGAACACCGCCGCCACCCTGCGGCACATGTCCGGTGGCCAGTTCGGGGTCCCACTGGTCATCCGGATGACGACCGGCGGTGGTCGTCAGCTCGCGGCGCAGCACAGCCACAGCCTCGACGGTTGGTACGCGCACATCCCCGGCCTGAAGATCGTCGCACCGGGGACGATCGACGACTTCCGGTGGATGCTCACACCGGCGCTCGCCGACCCCGACCCGGTGATCATCTTCGAGAACGGCGGCCTCTACGGCGCCTCGGGTGAGGTCTCCCCCACCGATCCCGGCCTGCCGCTCGACCGGGCAGTCGTCCGGCGCGAGGGGCGCGACCTGACCCTCGTCACCTTCGGCGGGACACTGGCCACGTGCCTCGATGCCGCGGGCGCGCTGTCCGAGCGCGGCATCGAGGCCGAGGTGGTCGACCTGCGATCACTGCGGCCCTTGGACGACGAGACCATCATCGGATCGGTCGTCCGCACCCACCGGGCCGTCGTCGTGGACGAGGGGTGGCGATCGGTCGGCCTGTCCGGCGAGGTCGCGGCCCGCATCATGGAGCAGGCGTTCTACGAGCTCGACGCGCCCGTCGGGCGGGTCTGCACCGCCGAGATCCCCCTTCCCGCCGCTCACCAGCTCGAGCTCGCGGCGCTACCCAGCGTCGACCGGATCGTCGACGCCGCTGTCGCGGCGATGGAC
>DATHUU010000228.1:0-4964 GCA_035461925.1 Ilumatobacter sp. | reverse complement strand
TGGCCGCGATGGGAGCCGGCGTGCACGGCCTACGGCTCAACCCGGGCAACATCCGCAAGCCCGAACACATCAAGCTGGTGGCGTCGGAGGCACGCGACCGCGGCATCCCGATCCGCATCGGGGTCAACGCGGGCTCGCTCGATCCTGCGCTCTACGACAAGTACGGCGGCCCGACCCCCGAGGCGATGGTCGAGTCGGCCCAGCAGGAGATCGCGTACTTCCACGACGTCGACTTCGACCTCATCAAGATCTCGGTGAAGGCATCGAGCGTGCCGCTCATGGTCGAGGCGTATCGCCAACTCTCGGAGGTCACCGACTACCCGCTCCACCTGGGCGTGACGGAGGCCGGCCCCCCGCCCGCCGGGCTCGTGAAGGCCACCGCCGGCATCGCCACGCTGCTCATGGAGGGCATCGGCGACACGATCCGGTACTCGCTCACGGCCGACCCGGTCGAAGAGGCGCGTGCCGGGCGGCAGCTGCTCGAGGCGCTCGGCCTCCGGGAGCGCAAGAACGTCGACCTGATCGCGTGCCCGTCGTGCGGACGCGCCGAGGTCGACGTGATCGACATCGCCAACCGCGCGATGGAGGCGTTCGGCGATCGGCAGCTGCCCCTCCAGGTCGCCGTGATGGGATGCGTCGTGAACGGCCCCGGCGAGGCCCGTGAGGCCGATCTCGGCATCGCCGCCGGCAACAAGCGCGGACACCTGTTCGTGAAGGGCCGCAACGTCGCGGTCGTCCCCGAGGACGAGATGGTCGCGGCGCTCGTCGAGTGGGCCGAGTTCATCAACGAGCACGGCACCGACGCCGCGATCGAGCGGGCCGACACGGCGCGTGCCGAGCGCGAGGCGGCCAAGGATCGCTCGACGCTGCTCGCCGAGCAGGGTGCCGACGTGAACCACGCTGCCGAGAAGATCGTCGAGATCCGCAAGACCGCGGGCGGGTGAGCCTCCTGCAGGTCTCGGGAACCTGCGGATCCGGGACGATCGACCATGTTCCGCGCTGGGTCCCTCTGCCAACATGCAGCCATGGATCCACGTGAGGTGATGCAGGCCACAGCAGGGAAGATCGGCGACATCGGTGCCGCCTTCTACTTCGCCCCGGAGACGCTCCAGCGGGGCAAGGACGCCGGGCTGGACGGCTTCCGGTTCTACTTCCTCGGTCGTGGTGGTGTGCTCGGCGATGTCGAGTCCGGCGTCATCCGGGCGGCGTTCGGGTACTTCGAGCCCGGTCTGGTGGAGAAGATCTGGACCTCGGCGAGGGAGATCATGCCCCCACGGGAAGCGGCCCGGCTGTACATCTCCTGCGCGCACGAGCTGGGACGCTCGAAGTTCGCGAGGCTCGACGGGCTCGACGACTTCGTCGCCGCCGCGGCCACCGTGATCGGTGCGGTCGAGGGAACGTCCTTGCCGCTGTTCGAGGCGGTGCGGTGCGAGCCGGTGCCCGACGACGAGCCGGCGGCAGCCATGCACCAGGCGATGGTGTTGCGCGAGCTGCGCGGCAGCGTCCACCTGCTCGCCAACACCGCGTGCGGTCTGGAGAGCCGCCACGCGCACGGCATCCGCCGGCCGGACGAGTTCAAGATGTTCGGTTACGAGTCGGAGATCGTGGTGACCGACGACGATCGGGCGAAGTGGCTGCGTGCCGAACAGCTCACCGACGAGATCCTCGTTCCGGCATACGACCACCTCACCACGGAGCAGGCGAAGGCGATGATCGCCGGCGTCGACGCGATGCACGCGACGCTCGACGCCGAGTGACGCCACCCTCGCCGGCGCACGGTCCGATCACCGGGTGACGACGTATGCGGCCGCGCTGGGCGCGTACTCGTCGCCCGGTGCCAGGTACCAGCACGTCCCGGTGAGCTCGATCGCCAGCTCGTGCATCGTCGCGGTGTGGTGATCGCCCGGCTCGAGGCGCCGCAGGACGATGTCGGCGTCGGGGAGCTCGTAGCGGTCGGCGACGGGGAGGACCGGCTCGGCGAGGGGCGTCAGATCCGCGACCCTGAGCAGCTCGTCGACGTCGACGGCCTTGGCGGTCAGCCCGGCGCGCACCACGTTGTCGCTGGGGCCCATCAACTCGATGCCCGCACCTCGCAGGTACGCATGGACGTTGCCGGCCCCGAGCCGGAGCGCCTGTCCGGGTTCGAGGACGACCAGGTTGAGCAGCAGGGTCGCGGCGACGCTCGGGTCACCGGGGTACATCTCGGCGAGCAGCCGAACCCAGCCCGCTTCGAGCATCGAACCGTCCTCGCGCTCGCAGGCCCGAACGATCGGTGTCGGGTCGATCCGTCCGGTGAGCAGGCCGGTGAAGGCGGCCGCGGGTCCCTCGTGGGCGACGACCTCGGAGAGCAGCCTGATCTCGAGCTCGTCGAGCAGGGTGAGCGTCGCGTCGACCGGTCGCACGCCGCACAGCGCGTGGAACGGTGTGAGCGCGCACAGCAGCTCGGGCTTGGCGTGGGGATCGGAGAAGACACCGCGACGGAAGCCGTCGGCTGCCCGGGCGTCGTCGGGGTGGGTCTGGAGCGAGAGCGGCGACTGGGCGGCGAGCACCTTCAGCAGGTAGGGCAGATCGCCGGTCGCGTCGACGAGTGGTCGGCCGTCGTCGAGTGTCGCGGGGCCTCGCTCGTGGGTCCCGAGCCACAGCTCGGCGCAGGGTCGGCCGTCGGGATCGATGCCGAGCAGCCGGGGGATGAAGTCGGGGTCGCCCCAGGCGTAGTGCTGGACGACGCCGCGGACTCGCTGCATCGAACCAGTCTGCCAGCTCACCGGGGCGGTGTGCCGCGCTTCACGTCACTCCGAGCTCGGCCGCGCGCGCCACCACGGCGTCGTGCTCGGCGCCCACGGTGGTCGAGTCGCCGTGGCCGGTGTGGACGATCGTCTCCGGCGGGAGGGTCAAGAGCTTCGCGATGATCGAACGCAGGATCGTCGGCTCGTCGCTGTAGCTCCGCCCGGTGGCACCGGGGCCACCGCAGAAGAGCGTGTCCCCCGAGAACACGATGTGCGACTCGGCGTCGTGGAAGCAGCAGCAACCCGGCGAGTGTCCCGGCGTGTGGACCACGCCGAGCTCGTGACCCGCCACGGTGATCGACGCTCCGGGGACCAGATCGCCGTCGGGTGACTCCCCGGGCCAGACGGCGTCCCAGAGCATCTTGTCGTCGGGATGGATGAGGATCGGCGCATCGACGGCGTCGCGCAGTGGGATCGCGGCGTTGATGTGGTCGTTGTGCCCGTGGGTGAGCACGATCGCTCGAACCCGCCGGCCGCCGATGCCTTCGATGATCGGGCGATGGTCGTGTGCGGCGTCGAGCACCACCACCTCGCGGTCATCGCCGACGAGCCAGATGTTGTTGGTGACCTCCCACTCCCCACCGTCCAGCGCGAAGATGCCGTCGGTGGTGACGAGCTCGATCGTCATCCGCTCATCACCACGACGCTGCGGAGGACCTCGCCCCGTTCCATCTTGTGGAACGCCTCCTCGACGTCGTCGATGCCGATGGTCTCCGAGACGAAGCGTTCGAGGTCGAGCCGGCCCTGGCGGTACAGGTCGATGAGCATCGGGAAGTCGCGACTCGGCAGGCAATCGCCGTACCACGACGACTTCAGTGCGCCACCACGCCCGAACACCTCGATGAACGGCAGCTCCAGCTTCATCTCCGGGTTCGGCACGCCGACGAGCACGACCGTGCCGGCGAGGTCGCGAGCGGCGAAGGCCTGCTGGTAGACCGCGGGATGACCGACCGCCTCGATGCAGACGTCGGCGCCGTTGCCGTCGGTGACCGACTGGATGAACTCGACCGGATCGGTCTGGTTGGCGTTGCAGGTGTGGGTGGCACCGAACTCCTCGGCCCAGGCCAGCTTGGTGTCGTCGATGTCGACGGCGATGATCTTCGAGGCGCCCGCGAGGTACGCGCCGGCGATCGCGGCGTCACCGACGCCGCCGCACCCGAACACCGCCACGGAGTCGCCGCGGCCGACGTTGCCGGTGTTGATCGCTGCTCCGAGGCCGGCCATCACGCCGCATCCGAGGAGGCCGGCCGCGGTCGCGGGCGCCTCCGGATCGACCGGGGTGCACTGTCCCGAGTGGACCAGCGTCTTGTCGATGAACGCGCCGATGCCGAGCGCCGGGGTGAGCTCGGTGCCGTCCTCGAGCGTCATCTTCTGGCTGGCGTTGAAGGTCGAGAAGCAGTACCACGGCTTGCCCTTCAGGCAGGACCGGCAACTGCCGCACACCGCACGCCAGTTGAGGATCACGTAGTCGCCCGGTCGGACGTTCGTGACGCCCTCGCCGACCGACTCGACGATGCCGGCGGCCTCGTGGCCCAGCAGGAACGGGTACTCGTCGTTGATCCCACCCTCGCGGTAGTGCAGGTCGGTGTGGCACACCCCGCACGCCTGGATCTGCACCACGGCCTCGCCCGGGCCCGGATCGGGCACGATGACGTTCTCGATGGTGACCGGCTCACCCTTGGCCCGGGCGATGACTCCTCGAACGACTTGCGACATGGATGTGAACGTAACACGACGTTCAGAACAGGCGGAGCTCGTCGGGGGCCATGCCGCGGAGCTCGTCGTAATCGACCTCGACCCAGGTGAACCCCCGGCTCTCCGCGAGCACCTTGGCCTGTGGCTTGATCGATTGGGCGACGAACACGCCGCGGACGGGGCCGAGCGAGGAGTCGAGACGCAGCCGTTCGATGTAGCGGGCCAGCTGCTCGACCCCGTCGATCTCACCGCGACGCTTCACCTCCACGGCGACGGTGGCGCCGCCCGGGTCCTTGCAGAGCAGGTCGATCGGTCCGATCGCGGTCGGGTACTCGCGTCGCACGAGGGTGAGCCCGTGCTCGATCGCCGCCGGCGCCGCGGCCAGCAGCTCCTGGAGGTGCGACTCGACCCCGTCCTTCTGGAGCCCGGGGTCGTCGCCGAGCTCGTGTGCGCTGTCGGCCATCACCTCGTGCAGGGTGATCG
>DATHUU010000227.1:0-2617 GCA_035461925.1 Ilumatobacter sp. | reverse complement strand
TGGTCGGCGACGCCGGCGCGATCGGTGCGGCCGGCACGATCGGTGCTGGTGCCGCCGGTACCGATCCGGTCGCCCCGGGCGACTCGCTCGTCACTCCGTCGGCGATGCCGTAGCCGGCGATCATGCCGAGCAAGGCCGTCGTCGAAGCGCCGACGGTGATGATCTTGGCGTTCGTGGCCGGAGATCGGCGGCGTCTCTGCTGGGGCGGCCGATCGATCGGAGCGGCTCGCTCGAACGAGGCCGCGGGTGGTGACGGGAGCGAATCGGGCCCGAGCACCGTGGTCGCCGGCCGATCCGCAGACCTCGGTGCCGACGGTGCGACGGACGGGGCGCTGCCTCGACGAGCCTGGAGCCGAGCGAGCCGGGCGGCGCGATCGTCCACGATCTCCGTCGGTTCAGTCATCGTCACGGTCGTCGTCCTCGTCCTCGTCCTCGTCCTCGTCGTCTTCGTCGTGGTCGTCGTCCTCGTCGTGGTCGTCGTCCTCGTCCTCGTCGTGGTCGTCGTCCTCGTATTCGTCGTCCTCGTATTCGTCGTCGTCGTGGTCGTCGTCGTCGTCCTGGGACGTGTTGGGCAGAGCGGGGGTGGTGTTGGCCGTGGCCGTGCCACCGATCGCCTTCGACTCGACCTTCGGCACGATCTGGCCGTCGACGAGGTGGGCTTCGAACTCGACGAGCACCGACGCGGACGCGAACTCGACCTCGACCTCGTTCTCGAGCTCGTCGGAGTCGTCGTTGCTGTCGTCCTCGGCCTTGGAGAGTGTCCAACCTGCCTTGGGCTCGGCGGACACCAGGACCAGCTGGCCGTCGATCACGTCGACGGTCACGACACCCGCGTCACCCACGTTGAAGGCGGTGAGGAGCCCACTGGCGAGGGCAGCGGGTGCTGCGGACGGCAAGGTCACGGTCGGGACGGTGGTCTCGGGTACCGTCGTCGTGGGATCGGTGGTTGCCACCACCGTGGAGTACGGGAGCGTGTCCACCGTCATCTCGGGGACGTCGAGATCGATCGCCGACGGCTCCGGCAGCACCGCCGCCGAGGCGCCCGACTCGGTCGGGCCGTTGTCGAGGATCTGGGTGTTGACCAGTGCTGCGGCAGAGCCGGCACCGAGCACCCCGACGAGTGAGAGTGCAGTGGCGAGCTTGGTCTTCATGGGAACCTCGGTTCTCGATGGGGGAGTCGTACGATCGCACCGTACGAATCCATCGGACAGGGACCGGATCGGGTTCATCCAAGGAACGTCCAAGAAGCGGCACGGGATCGTCGGATTTGCACGAGAACGCACCACGCGGTCGTCCCGGCGGGCGACAATGCGGGTCGTGGATGTCCTCCTCGTCGAAGACGACCCCTCGATCGCCAGCTCGCTGCGCGACGCGCTCGAGCTCGCCGGTCACCTGGTCACCCATGTCGCGACGGGTGCGGCGGCGATCGAAGCCGAGCTGGGAGACATCGTGCTGCTCGACCTCGGTCTGCCCGACATGGATGGCTACGACGTCTGTCGGCGGATCCGTGCGAGCTCCCGCGTCCCGATCATCGTGATCACGGCCCGCGGCGAGGAGCTCGACCGGGTGCTCGGCCTGGAGCTGGGTGCCGACGACTACGTCGTGAAGCCGTTCGGCTTCCGAGAGCTGGTGGCCCGGATGCGCGCCGTGACACGTCGTGTCGGCCCGTCGTCCGAGGCCGGGGCCGTCGCCGGTGGCCCCGGCTTCGATGACGTGATCGTCGTCGGGCCGTTGCGCATCGATCGTCGCGCCCATCGCGTCAAGATGGACGACGGCGGGGAGTCGATCGAGTTGTCGCTCACGCCCAAGGAATTCGAGCTGCTCGTGTTCCTGGCCGAGGATGCCGGTGCCGTGCGCACCCGAACCGACATCATCGAGCACGTGTGGGACGCGAACTGGTACGGGCCGACGAAGACCGTGGACGCCCATGTCGCGGGCATCCGCCGCAAGCTCGGTGACGCGCGGTGGATCGAAGCGATCCGCGGTGTGGGCTTCCGCCTCGAGATCCCGGCGGAGCTCGATTGAGGAACCGTCTCCTCCTCGTCATGGTCGGGGTCGTCGCGTTGGTGCTCGCCATCCACGACATCCCGCTCGCCTCCCATCTGGAACAGGTCGAGCGAGATCGCCTCGTCACGAAGTACGAGCGCGACGCCTTCATCATCGCCGGTCGCGCGGAAGAGGCGCTCGAAGACGGCACCGCAGCCGACGAGCCGGGTCTGAGAGCGCTGGTCGTGCGGTATGCGTTCGAGGAGCAGGTCGAGGGGGTCGTCGCGGACTCCGACGCTGTCGCGGTCATCGGCTCCGACGAGACGCGGCTCGGCGAGAACATGTCGAACCGTCCCGAGATCGTCACGGCCCTCGAGTCCGGGAACCCACAGACCGGCAATCGGTTCTCCGAGACGCTGGGTGAGGATCTGTTCTTCGTCTCCGTTCCGGTCCTGTCGGGGAACGATCGGGTCGGGGCAGTGCGGATCTCCGTGCTCGACCAGATCGTGTCGGACCGCGTGAACGCACGGATCCGCGGGCTCCTCTTCGTGGCACTGCTGTCACTCATCATCGCCTCTGCGGTCGCCTGGCTCTTCGCCCGCACCGTCACCCAGCCGCTCCGGCGGTTGGA
>DATHUU010000226.1:0-4359 GCA_035461925.1 Ilumatobacter sp. | reverse complement strand
GCGACTCCTTGCTCGCCGGTCTGGCGACGGCGGAGTCGGCGGCGGACGCGACCGAGCCCACCGAGCCCACCAGCGAGGGCAGCACCGAGTCCACCAGCGAGGCCACCACCACGGCCACCGCCTCCGACACCGCAGCCGCCGCAACTGCCGGAGCGGCTCCTGCAGGGTGGTACGCCGACCCGTCGGGCCGTTTCGAGCTGCGCTACTGGGATGGTGGCCAGTGGACCGAGCACGTCTCGCGCGCCGGTCAGCAGTACACCGACCCGCCGGTGGCCTGACCGTCACACACCGGGCCAGCCCTGCCCTCCCCGCGTGACCGAGGTCGCTGGGTCGGCGCGAGTCGCACCGGTACCCTCGCGGCCATGCGCGCCACCTCGATCGGCCATGCCGGGATCCTCATCGAGACCGACGCCGGCTCGATCCTCTGCGACCCGTGGTTCGTCCCGGCCTTCTTCGGATCGTGGTTCGTCTTCCCCCGCAACGACCAGCTGAGCGACGACCTCCGCCAGCGGATCGAGCACGCCGACTTCCTGTACATCACGCACCTCCACGGCGACCATCACGACGAGCCGTGGCTGCGTGAGCATCTTCGCCGCGACATCCCGATCCTGCTCCCCGGCTACCCGACCCGAGAGCAGCAGCGGACGCTGGAGCGGCTCGGTTTCACCGAGTTCGTCCGCACCGTCGACGGCGAGGAGTTGGAGCTTGCGCCCGGGCTGACGATCGCGATCCACACCGAGGTCTCGATCACCGATGGTCCCGGTGGCGACTCGGCGATGGTCGTGAGCGACGGGGAGACCCGCCTCGTCAACCAGAACGACTGCCGCACCACCGACCTCGACGCGCTGCGCCGCCACGGCCCGGTCGACCTCCACTGGCTGCAGTACTCGGGCGCGATCTGGTACCCGATGGTGTACGAGGTCCCCGACGACGAGATGCGCAGGCTCGTCGACGCCAAGGTCGAGAGCCAGTTCGCGCGGGCGATGCGCTATGTCGACCGCCTCGACGCCCGGGCCGTGGTGCCGAGTGCCGGGCCTCCTGCGTTCCTGGACGACGACCTCTGGCACCTCAACGTCATCCGCGGCGACGAGCTGTCGATCTTCCCCGACCAGCGCTCGTTCCTGGCTCGGCTCGACTCGGCCGGCCGGCGTGGCATCCTCGCGATCCCGGGCACCGAGATCGAGGTCACCCCGGACGACATCACCGTCACGCACCCGATCCCCGCCGCGGAGGTCGATCAGATCTTCTCGATGAAGAAGTGGTACCTCCGCAGGTACCAGGCCGATTGGCGACCGTGGCTCGACGAGATGAAGGCCGGCTGGAATCCGCCGACGACCGATCTCATCGCGACCCTCAAGGCATGGTGGGAGCCGTTGCTCCGGATGGCGCCGACGTTGCGGGGAGCGGTCGGTGCGAACTGCCTGATCCGCGCCGGCGACCTCGAGATCCTCGTCGACTTCCCGAACGGCGAGGTCCGGGCCTACGACGGCGAACCGTACGACTTCCGCTTCACCATCCCACGCGAGCTCGTCGAGACCGTGGTGGCCCAGAAGGCGGTCGACTGGTCGAACTCGCTGCTGCTGTCGGCGCGGTTCTCGGCGTGGCGTGCGGGCGACTTCAACGAGTACCTGTACAACTTCTTGAAGTCGCTGTCGGTCGAGCGGATGCGACGGACGGAGGCCGAAGCGGTCCGCAAGCTGAACCCGCCGACCGAGACCGAACCCGAGATCGAGCTCGCCGGGTACGTCGTCCAGCGACGATGCCCGCACCGCAACGCCGACCTGTCGGTGTTCGGCGAGATCGAGCCGGGACCCGACGGTGACGTCCTCGTGTGCACGCTGCACGGCTGGCGGTTCGACTGCGGCACCGGGCGCTGTCTGACGAGCAACGACCACCCGCTGAACATCCGCCCACGCTGACCGACAGGACGGTGACAGGCTCTGTGCCGACCTGTCGTCACGGGATCGCGGTGGTCGGCGTGCTGCTCGTGGCCGTGGTGGTGGTCGTGGTGGTGGTCGGGGGGGGGGTCGTGGTGGTGGTCGGCGGGGGTGGGGGGTCGGTGACGGTGACGAGGAGGCGGCCCTCGGCGGACGCGCCGTCCGGGTCGGTGACGCGATAGCGCACCTCGACCACTCGGTCGGTCGCCCGCGCGGTGGCCCTGATCGTCACGACGAGCCCGTCGACCTCGAGCTCCAGCCACGGAGGTTCGTCGAGCACCTCGAGCGTGAGCGGGTCACCGTCAGGATCGGTGGCCGGGACCGCCACGTCGAGCTCGGTCCCGGCAGGCAGCTCGATCTCGACGTCGGGTGCAACGGGCGAGCGGTTGACGGTCACGGTGACGATCGCCGGCGCGGACGCCGACCCCTGGCTGTCGACGATCGTGTACTCGAACGAGGCCATGCCCTCACCGCCGGCAGGGATGATCCGGAGCCGGTCGCCGTCGACGACCTCGATCCTCCCGTCGACGCCGTTCGGGAACGTGAGCCTGCCCGGCACGGCGAGCAGTTGGATGGCGTCGCCGTCGGCATCGGTGTCGTTGGCGAGCGGTGCGAAGGTGTCGGCGTCGGCGGTGTACTCGAAGGCGTCCGGCTGCGCGATCGGGGCGAGGTTGACGAGCACGATCGTCACTGGCACCCGAACTCGGAGGCCGCCCGGATCGGCGATCACCGCGACCGTGTCGGCGCGGCCTGCGGCACCGTCGGGGACCACGTCGATCGATCGCCCGTCACCGGCGACGGTCATCCACGCCGGTGCCTGTTCGAGCGCCACGATCGTGAGCGGCTCGAGATCCGACGCCAGCGCCGTCACGGGGATCGACAGCACCTCACGACGACCGATCGACCGCTCGAACGCCGTGCCGGCAGGATCTTGGTTGACGTCGATCACGACCTGCCCGACATCTTGGATCCGGCACGAGTTCCGGACGGCGTACGTGATCACGATGTTGCCGTTCTCGCCCGGTGGTGGCGTGATGACGCCGGACGGCGCCGAGAGCGGCGGGCTGACGGAGACGACCTCGCCGTTGCGGGCGTACGACCTGAGGTCCACCGCGATCGGCTGCTGGTACCCGGTCTGGAGGAACACGTCCGGCGCTTCGGGCGGTGCCGCGGCGCAGGGGAGCACCGTGATCCGCACGACGGCATCCGCGGTCAGCTCACCGTCGTCGATCCGGTACGTCACGGTGGCGACACCACTCGCACCGGGCACGGCGGCGAAGACCAGGGAACCGGCGTCGAGACGGGCCGAGCCGAGCGCCGGGTCGGGCGGCGTCACTATCGAGTACGTGAGCGGGTCGCCGTCGAGGTCGAGGTCGTTGAGCGCGATCGGGACCGTCACGGTGCCGCCGTTCACGACCTCGCCGACGTCGTCGACCGCCGTCGGGGCACGGTTTGGCGCCTTGAGCACGGTGAGGGTGGCGACGGCATCGTCGCCCAGTCCGTCGAGGTCCTCGATCCGATACCGGACGCGGACGACACCGACGAAGGCGGGCCTCGCGGTGACGCGGACGGAGCGTCCGACGATCGCAGCGGTCGCGTCGCCCGACTCGACCGTCGCCGAGACGACCCTCAGATCGCCCACGTCGCCGTCGGGATCGGAGTCGTTCGCGAGCACGTCGAAGATCACCGGCGCCGCCGGACCGGTGATCGTGAGCACGTCGTCGACGGCGACGGGAGCGACGGGTTCGGGCTCGACGATGCGGATGTTGAGCCGGGCGGCCGTCACGCCGTCGCGCGCGTCGCCCACCTGGAACGCGATCGACACCGGGCCGGTCACGTCACCGGCCACGAACGTGACGACGCTGGCCTCGCGGATGGCGACGCCGAGCACGGGTGTCGTCATCGACAGGACCCGGAGCTCGTCGACCGGGCCATCGGGGTCGACGACACCATCGAGCAGGTCGACGACGAGGGTCTTGCCGATCTCGACCGTGCGACGGATGTCGCCGACGATCGGCGGCAGGTTCGCGATCGCGGGTTGGCGCACCGTGATCACGATCGTCGCTGCATCGCGGAGACCCTGGCTGTTGACGACCTCGTACGCGCAGGTGAAGACCCCCGCCCGGCCGGCTGGCGGCACGTACTCGACGCGACCACCCGCGGTCACGCGGGCGGTGCCGCCCGATGCGCAGCCGGGCGTCCCGATGATCGACGGCCGCTCGCCGGAGGGGTCGCCGTCGTTGTAGAGGACGTCGAGGGTGACCGGCGTGTCGACGAACGTGGTGGCCGAGTCGTCCTGCGCGAACGGCGGCGCCGCGATCGGCTCGGGGAGCACGCGCACCGTCACGTCGCCCTCCACCACATGGCCGTTGCCGTCGCTGACGACGTACCGGAACCGGTCGACGGCAGCATCGACGTCGGC
>DATHUU010000225.1:0-14364 GCA_035461925.1 Ilumatobacter sp. | reverse complement strand
CTTCAGCTCCTTCACCGGGGAGACCGAGCGGTCGGCAGGGAACATGTCGGCGGCGTCGGGCGGCGGACCGTGATCGCCGTTTGTGCCGCGACGCCGCTTCCACCAGGCCATGGCACGGGTGGTGAACAACATCCGGTTGCTCGCCTCGGGGTTCACGCCGAGATACAGGTACCGCACCCGCAAACCAGGGTCGTCGGCGAGCCGTCGAGCCACGGTGGTCTTCCCGGCTCCGTCGGGGCCGACGATAGCTACCGTGGTCATCTACATCCCTCCCGCATCATCGATCCCACACCGCGCTTCCACCAGCCGTCGGAGTATGCCGTCGATGCGGTCGGCCGAAACGTCCCAGTCGAACCGGTCGGCCACCCAGGTCCGGTTCGTCTCGACGGGTGTCGGGTCGAGATCGGCGGCGGCGAGCTCGGCCACGATGATCTCTGCCATGTCGTCCAGCGCGTCGGTCACGTGCACCGGCGGGGGTTCGCCGTCGATGACGAGCCCGTCGGCAGCGTTCGTGCTCGCCACGACCGGGAGCTGCATCGCCAGGGCCTCGAGCAGCTTGTTCTGGATCCCGGCGCCGTAGCGGATCGGCGCCGCGAACACCGTGGCCTGCTCGAGGTACTCGCGCATGTCGGGCACACTGCCCGTCACCTCGACCCCGTCACGCCCGCCGACCGAGGTCAGGCGCGCTCGAGGAGACGTCCCGACGACGAGGAGGCGAGCCTCGGGCCGGCGCTCGCGCACGATCGGCCACACCTCCGTCGCCAGCCGCAGCGCCGCATCCTCGTTCGGCCCGTAGCTCATCTTGCCGGTGAAGATGACCGTGTCACGCGGGCGGGTGGTGGTCGTGCGCGTCCAGTACGCGGTGTCGACGCCGTTCGGGACGACCGACGTCTTGGACGAGAGCCAGAGGTGCTCACCGTCGCGACGAGACGCCACGAGGATCGCGTCCGCGTGACGGTTGAGACGCCGCTCCACCGAGCTGACGGCACGGAGCTCGAGGCGGGCGAGCAGCCGGTCGACACCCGACAGATCGGCGAGCTCCGACTCGAGACGCATCGACGCGGCGTCACACGCATCGACCACGAGTGGCAGACCGGAGAGGACCGACAACGTTCCCGAGGTCGTCTTCCCGGTCAGGACCGCCGCCTGCGCCCAGCCGGACTCGACGCACTCCGCGACGGCTCGTCGGAGCTCGGCTGCGGCGCCCACGACCACCCGTGGCAGCAGTCGACCGACCTGCCTCCCTTGCCGACGCCAGACGGTCGACGACACGTCGAAGGTCCGGATCTCGACACCGAGGCGGCGAACCGCTTCCCGGTCGGCGTCGGTGTGGTCGCCGGCGACGAGCGAGAACAGCCGAACGTCGTGGGCGGCGGCCAGCCGGGTGAGCAGGTGGTAGTGCCGCAGGTAGCCGCTGGTCAAGGGGTACGGGAAGCCCCCGGTGACGTAGATCAGCCTCACGGCGCGACCTGCGTGTTCGCATCGTCACGGCGCTGGCCCTCGGTGCGATCGTCCAGGTCGGCGAACCATGCCCGGGCCACGTCGCTCCGGGCGATCGCCGGGGCCCGCGTGGCGGTCGTACCCGTCCCGCGGTCGATGAGGTTCGCGAGCTGGCGGAGCATGGCGAGGGAACGGAGGGCATCGAACAGGTCGGGTGCGACGCCGATCGACCGGAGGGCGTCGCTCCCGTGCGCGCGCACCTCGGCCCGGAGGTGGGGCGCCACCTCGAGGACGAAGGCGTGGAAGAAGGCGAGATCGTGGAACGGGAGGCCGCACCGCTCGGCGAGCTCCCAGTCGACCACGCCGATCGCGTCCGGGCCGCCGATGAGGAGGTTCGGCGGTCGGAAGTCACCGTGCTCGGCGACCACGGGGAGCGGCGTCGAGCGGACTCGATCGAACGCTGCCGCTCCGTCGTCGACCAGGCGTCGCAGATCGGGTTCTCGGTCGGCGCAGGCGGCGGCCACGGCGAGCGCCGGCCGGATCAGACGCTCCGATCTCCCGTCCTCGTCCGGTGCCGAACGAGGTTCGACGGGCATGTGGTCGAGCCACTCCCGCGCCGCGACCAACCACCGCGCGGGGTCATCCGCGACGTCCCGGCGCGTCAGCGGCAGACCGTCCAGCCGGGTCTGGACGAGCCACCGCTGCCCGAAGCGCTCCGTGTCGGCGACCAGCACCGGACGCGACGGGCGTGGTCCGTGGACCGACGCCAAGCCGATCGCTTCGCGAGCGATCTGAACATCGTCGCCGGGACATCGAGGCGTCTTCACGACGAGTCCGCCGCCCCGAGCGTCGGAGCACATCGCGATCACGTGTCGACTCGACCCGAAGCGCGGCGTCAACAACGTGAGGGTCCCGGGAACCTCGTCACCGAACGCCACGCGAAACGGACCAGCGCAGTCGCCGCGGTGCCCGGTGGCGACGAGCGTCGCCTCCCGGAAGAGCAAGGATCCCAACCCCCATCGGGCGAGCAGCGTCCCGACGGCTCGACGCCGACGATTCTTCGCCGCCCGTGCGTTCGTCGTGAGCGCGGCACGGTCGTCCAAGGGGACGTACCGGGTGGCGGACGCGCAGGAGGGCCAGCACCCGTACTGCCTGACGTCGAGCCGTGCGCGCCGGAGCCGGAGCGCGACGAGGAGACGGGCGCGCCGCGAGGTCGTCTGGACGACGATCGCGCCGTCGGGGGCACGGAGCCCGAGACCACTGCGAATCGCGCCGGGCGCGGCGGTCGCGACGAACACCATGTCGATGTGTCCGCCCGGCCCGCCGACGGCCTCGGCCACCTCGACCACCTCGGCTCCGAGCCGACGGAACCCGTCGGTCACGCGGCGAGCATCCGCCGCAGCCGTGACCGCCACGACCCGTGGCATCGGGTCGGGGAGCAGGAACCGCCAGTCGATCTGGCGGATGGCGTCGTCAGCCGGCGACATCGCGTCCTGCCCAGAGCGGGCTGAGGCTCCGTCGGAGCTCGGCGAGGTTCGGCGGATAGGGGTGCGTCGACAGCCAGCAGCGCCGGGGCCCGAGGAAGTCGTGAAGACGCTCGCGTTCGACGAGCGACGCACGCTCGATCAGCTGGCTGCTGCGGTGGGGGAACGCGTATCGGAAGGCGTGGTACAGCTCGATCAGGGGCAGCCGTTCGAACGCGAGCGATCCGGCCATGTGGGCCGCCACCTCCGACCCGGTCGTGGACTGCAGCGAGATCGCGCTCGCCTCGGTGCTCATCGTGTGCACCACGGCGTCCACGGTGATGGCCCGGGGGCGGGCGGAGGACCCGGTGAGCTCCGACACCGGAACGTCGACGTACCGCTGACCATCGAGCAGGTGTCGGACCCGGCGCCCGAGCTGGCGGCCCCCGGGACCGAACGAGCCGCGCTCGGCCCGCGCCGCGATCGCCGTCGCCCCGGACAGCCCCCTGGAGCGCGCCCGGTCGACGGTCGACAGCTGCGGTCGAACGGTCTCGAGCTGGTCGAAGTACCAGTCCCAGACCCTGATCGGTTCCGGGACACCGACCGCGCGCTCGCCCTCGTCCGACAGATACACCCATTCGTCGCCCACGTATCTCGCGCCATCGTCGAGGGCTGCCAGGAGCGACTCGGTCTTGCCGCCCTTCGACCAGCCGGTGACGAGCACGCCGACGCCGTTCTTCTCGAACGCCGCCGCGTGGAGGGGAAGACCTCCGTTGGCGAGCACGCAGAGGTTCACCAGCGCGACGAGATAGGGCACCGCCGGCGCACCACGCTCGATGAGGATGTGACAACCCTCCCCGATCGTGTCGAGCGGCAGTCGGGCGCGGATGCGGGACTTGCGACGTCCTCGCAGGACGAGCAACCCCTCGGGATCGAACGCCCACTCGTCCCGGCCGAGGAAGACGAGCGGACCCGTCTCCATCCGGTCGACGAACTCGACGACGATGTCGGGGTCACGGAGGAGCTGACCGCGGAGCGGCCCGAGCTGGCGCTCCACGACCGCGGCGTCGTCGACGGAACCGACGACGCGAACGCCCGCCAAACCGTGCACGTCAAAGTCGACCATGTCGGACTCCTTCGTCATCCGTGCGCAGCGTGATCCCGCGAAGACCCGGCTGGTCGCGGGCCGCCACGCCGTCGAGCACGAACCGATGGAACACCCCCAGCGACCGGCGATCGGGCACCAGCCGACGAGCTTCCTTGACCGCCCGGTGCACCCAGCACAGGTGGTAGAGCGGTTCGACTGCACGCGGATCGAGCTCGGTGGCCTGGACGTACGTGCGGACGGCTTCTGCGACGCGGTCGCCGCTGGTCGAACCGGCGAGGAGATGCCGTCGGAGCCGGGAGCGCCGGCTCTGCCACGGATACCGCTGCGAGACGATCAGGCTGGACGACCGGAGGAAGTACAGCAGGTCCCACAAGGGCATGCCACGCCTCTCGCCCGCCTCCCAGTCGAGGAACGCGATCCGGCCTCCGTCGGTCACGACGGCGTTCCACGGCCCGGCGTCACCGTGCTGGGCCACGGCGTGCAGCTCGGTCTCGGCGAGCAGCTCGGCTTGGTCGCGGAGGAACGAGGCCGTGGTCGCCGGCACGTCGTACGCCGCGATGTAGCGCGCGAGGAGCTCGTCGAGGCACTCGCGGAGCTCCGCCGGGTCGACGGGCGTCCTGGTCGCCGATGCCAGCTCGATCATCCACGTCGTCACCTCACCCATCAGCTCTGGTCGACGCACGAGCTCGGAGCGGAGATCGGTCCCGTCCACCGCCGTCTGGGCCGAGACGGCCGACCCCCAGGCCGTCGTGTGGAACAGCAGCGAGGGTGCCCCACCGCGGACACCGGCGTCGAACCGTTCCATGAATCGAAGCATCTCCGATTCGTTCGCGAGACGATCGTTGAACCGGGGGTCGCGGACGATCTTCACCACGGCCGCCGAGTTGGTCTCCCCGGGTGCGATGAGGAACATGATCAGCTTCTGCGACCCGAAGTCCCCCCGCGACCACAAGGCCCACCCGTGCCGCGCGATGTCGACGCCGGCCTCGGCCGCCGCGCCGACGAGCCAGGCCGGCGGTCCGGGTGCCGTGCCGCGCAGCGTCCCGATCTCGGTGCGCCGGACCCGACGTGGCGAGCCCTTCACCCGCTGCTTGAGCGACCGTGGAACGGGCCCGTCGTCGCCCACACGACGGGCCAGCACCGCCCGGGCGCGAGCGTCGTCGAGCGGCGCGACCCCTCGGAGCTCCTCGCCCACGAATCGGAGCTCGAGACGCTGTCCGGTATCCCCGCCGTCCAGATCGATGCCCACGGGTGCACACGCAGCGGTGTCGGTCTCGCGTTCGGGGCCCACGACGAGCCGGTCCGGGACGTCGTCGATCGCTCGACTCGCCGGCTCGATCGTCCTGAGCACCGTCGCGTGCCTGGCGAGCGTGTCGAGATCGCGCTGGTGCGCCGTGCCGTGGCAGCGCCACTCCACCGTGTCGAACGCCCGGGGAAGGACGAAGCGCCACGCCGCGCCGTCGAGCTCACCACGCGGGTTCGGCTCGTCGGACGAACCCAGGAACGTGGCGAGCAGCCCGGTCACGACGACCGTCCGAACAGCCTGGCCGCGCCCGGCAAGCGTCCGATCTCGGGGAACACGTCGAGGACGTCGACGTGCGACCGTGTCGCTCGCAGCACGCCGAGCGAGACGACCGCGATGAGCGCCATCCCGACGGGCAACGAGAGGTCGACGAAGTGGAACACCGAGTACAGCAGGACCGTCGCGGTGACGATCACGGCGTACGGCCACATCATGGGGGCCGGGTACAGCGGGACCCCGGTGCCGAGTCGGAGGCCGAGCTGCTTGAGCACGTTGTGGGTGATCAGCGTGATCAGGGTCGCGATCGTCGCGCCGAGCGCGCCGTGTTCCGGGATCAGGAGCAGGTTGAGCACGATGTTGGTGACCACCGCGATCAGCGAGATCACCAGCGTGTACCCGACGCGCCCGGCGGTCTTGACCGTCAGGCCGTTGAAGCCCATCGCGGCGTTGAAGTAGTAGCCGAGGGCGAGCAACGACAGGTACGTGCCCGACGACCGGTAGATCTCGCCGAACATCGCCGCGGTGAGATCGTCGGCCATCGTGAACGTCAGGGCGAAGAGTGGGAACGTCGCCACCGCGATCCAGGCCGCCGTCCGCCAGTAGAGCTGGGTCAGCCCGTCGCGGTCGCCCCGGGCGAGCATCCGGCTCGCGACCGGCACGAACAGCAACGCGAAGCTCGCCATCACGAACTGGTTCAGCTTGGCCGCCGGCAACACGACACGGTAGGCGGCGACCGTCTCGGAGTCGTGGTAGCGGCCGAGCAGCACGACGTCGGAGGTGTGCACGACCGCGAACAGCAGGTCGCTCGTCAACAGCGGTAACGAGTAGCCCAACACGGCTCGCCACGGCATCGTGAGACCGGTCGACCGGATGTTCGCGACCAGGTCCTGCTTCTGGACGAGCCGCCACAGCAGCGCGCCGTAGACGAGCACCCCGATCGCCCCGGTGACGACGTACCCGGCCGCCAGGAATCGGGGACCGCGGTCGCCGACGACGACCAGGGCGACGACGACGAGTCGCATCGCCGGGGTCATCAGGTATCGCCGGACGAAGATCGCGCTCGGTTTCGCGTACACCGCGAACAGGGACACTGCGACCTGGTCGAGGGCCTCGATCGGCGCCAGGAACACCAGGACGACGAGGACGGCCGTCACGCCGGGGTCGTTGGTCGATTCGGTGACCCACGACTGGAGTCCGATCACCGCGATGATGGCGAACCCGCCGAGGGACAGGATCGTCGAGAGCTGGATCAGCAAGGTGCCGCCCAGGTGCCCCCACTCGCGCCGCTCGTCGTACATCGCGACGAACCTCGGAACCGCCCGGTCGATGCCCAGGGTGATGAACGTCGAGATCATGGTCACCAGCGTCAACGCGTACGCGAACTGGCCGAACTCCCCTTTCGTGAGCTCGCGTGCGATCAGCGCCTGGATCAGGAGGTTGGCGAAGATGCTCGCCACCCGCCCGACCATCAGGACGCTGGAGCCACGGATCTGGGACTTGACGGCACGGTCGCGGCCGGGCTTCGGCTCCACCACCTCGTGCGCGCTCACGACCGACCCCGGCGTTCGTGGATGGCACGGTCGATGGCGGCGACGACCTCCGCCTGTGACGCGGTGGTGTCGACGACGGGATAGTCGTGTCGACGCGCCAGTTCGAGGTATCGATCGCGCCGAGCGCGAACCTCGTCGAGATCGTGCTCCGGCTTGCGCTGGTGCAGGACCTCGGCAGGAGCCATCAGGACGATCACCACCTCAGGATGTGGGAGCAGGTGGGCGAGGATCCACCGTCGTGCGATCGTAGTTCGCTTCGAGGTGGGCGGCCCGATCCGCGCCTCGAGCGGGTGCCGATCGAGGGCGACCGACTCGCCGCGCCGTCGCCGAGCCGTCGCCGTCGACCAGGCGCCCAACAGGCGCCGAACGGTGCGGAGCAGCACGAGGCCCGGAACCGTCGAGGAGGAGCGAAGCGTTGCGGGCGCCACACCGAGGTAGACCGACGACGCCACCACCTCCGACTGCTGCAACGCGGCGATCGTCGACGACTTGCCTGCACCGTCCGGGCCGAGCAGGGCCACCCTCACCCCGGGGCGCAGCAGCGCCCGTTGCAGCTTGGTCGTCCGCGCGATGGTGCGGCGCCACGTCCGCCGCACCGCCGATGCCAGACGCTGCTGTCGCCGGAGGTCGGCGACGACGTCGTCCCTGCACGCTTCGACCGCCGGCCAGTCCCGTGACCGGACCGCCCGGACGAGCCGTTCGCGCGTCGACTCGGAGAGCACGCCGGCGACCACGTCGTCGTCCGCCGCGACCCACGGGTCGAGGCGGTCGACGTCGCGTGGTCGGAGCCGTCCACGGTCGAGCAGGCCGTGGAGCAGAGCGAGCCACTGCTCGTGGGACGGTGCGGGCCGGGGGATGCCCTCGCGTTCGGCGACGCCGTCGAGGATCACGTCACGGACGCCGACGCGGTACTCCCGATGTTCCCCGAACGACAGGTCGTCGACGAGGTCGAGACGGACCCGGCGCTCGGACGACGGGTCCCACCAGGTGTACTGCCGGTGCGGCGCCCTGCCCCAGCTCACGAGTCGGCGCGCGCCACAGCTCACGAGGACCTGACGTGTGCGGCGACGATCGCCGTCGATGAGCACGTCGTACTCGACCTCACCCGGACGGGACTCGCCGACCTCCCGGAGCAAGCACCAGCGGCAACCGAGCAGGTCGAGGAGGTCACGCGTCGACCCCGGGCTCCCGCGCCGAGATGCCACGCCCAGGTCCGACCCCTGGGACCGCCCGCCAACCATCCGTCTGAGGCTAGCGAGCACGCTTCCTGGTGCGTCGCGACCACGCCAGGCGGCTGACTGACCACGTGGCGTCGTATATGGGTGAAATTCCACCGCAACTCAGGTGAACGGCTTGCGAACTGGAGGTGGACCAACTTTACTCAGAGCAGGACGAGGGCCGGGGGCTCGTCCTGATGGCGAAGAGATGAACTGAGAGGGCGGAATACGTGAACATGAACCTACGCGTGATCTACGGATCACGGGCTCCCGAGCACCTCACGGACCGGGATCCACGAACGGACCTGTCGGGCGGACTGCATCGCATCACCGGTCGAGCGGTGCGGCGGTTCGCGGCGGCGCGGCGAGCGCACGCGGCGTCGGAGCAGGCCACGGAGCGCGCCTGGTTCTGGCGGCGGGTCAAGCTGGAGGTGGAGCGCTCGCGTCGCACCGAACGTGCGTTCACCGTGTTGTCCATCCGCGAGGGCGACCCGTCGGCCCACCTGGAGCTCGGTGCGCTGTTGCACCCGCACCTTCGGGGCACCGACGCGATCCTCGCCGAGCCCGACGGGTTGCTGATCCTGCTCAGCGAGACCTCGGGTGACGACGCGCGCCGCGCCGTGCATCGCCTCGCGAGGGTGTCCGGTGATCGGATCATCGCGTCCGACGTCGCGGCGGTCGCGTTCCCTCGGGATGCGATCACGTTCGGGGGCCTCGTCGAAGGTCTGATCGGATCGGACCCGGGGAGACGGCTCAGCATCGCTGGGTGACCTCCGATGCTCAGCGGACGGCGGTACGACCCGCTCAAACGGGTGCTCGACCTCACGGTGGGCACGCTCACCCTGCCGGTCGTCCTCCCCGTGCTCGGCCTCTGCGCGGTCGCGATCGCACTCGACACTCCGGGTCCGATCGTCTTCAAGCAGCGGCGCACCGGTCGCGACGGTCGACCGTTCGAGATCTACAAGTTCCGCACGATGGTCGCGAACGCCGAGGAGCTCAAGAAGGACCTCCAGCACCTGAGCGTCGTCCCGTACCCGGACTTCAAGCTGATCGACGACCCGCGCGTCACGCGTGTCGGGCGGATCCTCCGCACGACGAGCCTCGACGAGCTGCCGCAGATCTGGAACGTGCTCCGCGGCGACATGAGCCTCGTCGGCCCGCGACCGACCTCGTTCGCTCCCGACACCTATGACCTCTGGCATGCCCGGCGGCTCGAGGTCCGGCCCGGGCTCACTGGCCTCTGGCAGATCATCGGCCGCAACACCACGGACTTCGACGAGCGCAGCCGCCTCGACGAGCAGTACATCCGGACGCGCTCGCTCGCCGTCGACCTGAAGATCCTCGTCCGGACGGTCCCGGAGATGATCCGTCAGCACGGGTTCTGAGTGCCACCGCCGGTGCGTTCCGTCGACGCCCCCTCCGAGAGCACGCCGCCTCCCGGCCGTCCGCCGGCCGTGCGTCGGCGCGTCGTCATCGGCATCCTCGCCGTGACGATCGCCGGGCTCGTCGCGGCCGGCGTGGGACTGGTCCTCTCCAACCGGGAGTCAGGGCCCCGCGTCGAGGAGCCGGTGGAGGAGGCGCAGGCGGGCATCTGGATCTCCACCGACGAGATCGCCCGGCTTCCGACCACCGGACCGGCGTGGGACCGCGTGCGCGAGTACGCGCTGGACGACTGGGGAGCGCCGAGGATCGACGATCAGAACTCGAACCACGACGTCCACACCCTCGCCGGCGCCCTGTACACCGCCCGGACCGGGGACGCGGCGATGCGCGACAAGGTGGTCGAGGCGCTGACGGCGGTGGAGGGCACGTGGTCGGACGAGATCCTCGCGCTGTCCCGCAACCTCCTGTCGTACGTGGTCGCGGCCGACGTGATCGGCTATCGCTCGGACTCCTTCGAGCGCTGGCTCGACGAGAGCCTCCGGCGCCCCGGGCAGAGTCGCGCCGGCATCGAGACGCTCCTCGAGTCGGCGCTGAGAGACCCGAGCAACCACGGTGCCCACGCCCGGGCGAGCACGATCGCCGTCGCCCGGTATCGAGGCGACGACGAGACCGTCGGTGTCGTCGCCGCCCGCTTCCATGACTGGCTCGGCAGGTCGGACGCCGGCTTCGAGTGGCGCGAGCTGGACTGGCAGGCCGACCCCGAGAACCCTCGCGGCGTCAACGCTCCCGGCTCACAGATCGACGGCATCGACGTCGACGGCGTCCTCCCCGAGGAGCAGCGACGCAGCGGCGGGTTCACGACGTCACCGCCGAGGGAGCCGTACGTCTGGGAGGGGCTCCAAGGCACGATCGCCACTGCCGAGCTCCTGGACCGCTCCGGCTACGAGCCGTGGGACTGGGAGGACGAGGCACTGCGACGGGCGCTCGTCTGGCTGCACGACGAGAACGCATACCCCGCCGAGGGTGACGACCGCTGGATCCCCTGGATCGTGAATGCCCGGTACGGCACCGACTTCCCGGCCGAGTCTCCGACGCGGCCGGGGAAGAACATCGGCTTCAGCGACTGGACCCACGCAGGCTGACACTCGCCGGCGCCTCACCGCGGAGACTCCGGTGCCACTCGGTCTGCCGCCGGATGCCCTCCTCGAGCCCGTGGGCCGGCTCCCACGACAGCAGCCGAGACGCCTTGGAGGAGTCGCCGCCGGTGCGCCGGACGTCACCGGGCTGCGTCACCTGCCGGTCGACGCGGACCTCGCGCCCGACCGCTGAGCCGACGGCGGCGATGAGGTCCGACATGCTCGTCGACCCTCCGGCGCACACGTTGACGACGGTGCCCGGCGCCACGTCGGCGCGTCCTGCCCTGAGGTTCGCCTCGACGACGTCGTCGACGAACGTGAAGTCGCGGATCTGTGATCCGTCGCCGTACAACGGGAAGGAACGGTCGTCGAGGGCGGCCTCGACGAGACGGTGAATGGCCATGTCGGGACGCTGACGCGGTCCGTACACGGTGAAGTAGCGGAGCGAGACGACCGACAGCCCGTAGTTCGCGGCGTACAGGCCGCAGAGGTGCTCGGCCGCGAGCTTGGTCACGCCGTACGGGCTGTGTGGAGCGGGCAGCGATTCCTCGGTGACGGGATAGTGCGCGGCGTTGCCGTACACCGAGGAGCTCGATGCGTAAACGACGCGATCGACGCCGGTCCGACAGCACGCCTCGAGCAGACGTTGCGTGGCCAAGACGTTGCACGTGTCGTAGGTCGAGAACCCGTCGTTCCACGACAACCGGACGCCAGGCTGACCGGCCTGATGGAAGACCACGTCGACGTCGGCGAGCAGGCCGTCGAGCTCGGCGGTCCGGAGATCGAGCTCCAGCAACCGGTACGAGCCGGACACGAGCGCGCCCTGGACGTTCCGCCACTTCGCAGCCGGGTCGTAGTAGTCGCTGAAGCAGTCCACGCCGAGGACGTCGTCGCCGCGGGCGATCAACCGCTCCGCGAGCGTGGAACCGATGAAGCCGGCGGCGCCGGTGACCAGTGCTCTCATTTCCGCCTTTCACACCTTCGATGAACCTCGCCAGGGCCCGAAGGTCGCACCATATCCTCCATCCGAAACCAAAGGCCAGGGCGTTCTCACGTCGAGTTCACGATCTTGACAGTTTCTTGATGTGATTCGGACACTCTTCGCGCGAGCGGGGCCACACGCTCGGCGCTCTGACACGCTGCGTGTCGGACGGCCGGATCGCCGCGTTCTCGATCGCGGGCAGAATGGAGCGGTGCGTTTCGCCGACCTCGTCGCTCTCTCCGCCCGGGCCGCCGCACTGTCCGTGCGACAGGACAAGGTCGCCGAGGTCAGCGCGTTCCTGAGCCGGCGATCGCCGGCCGACGCGGCGATCATCGCAGAGCTGCTGCTCCAGACGACGCTGTTCGCCGCGCCGGACGCCGTCACCGACCGCCACGATGCCGACGAACGCCACGACGACCACCACGACGACCACCACAACGACCACCACAACGACCACCACAACGACGACCACGACGACCACCACGACGACCACCAGGATGTCGCGCCGGTCGAGCACTCGACACTGACCTGCGACGAGGTCGCCGTCGCACTGGCGCAGATCATCCGCACGCCGGCCGTCTCGCTCCGAAGGAGCCTGGGCCACCGCCTCCTCGCGCAGGCGACCCGCGACGAGCAGCGCTGGATCCGCGCCGCGATCGAGCACGCCGAGCTCGACCGAGCGACCTTCGACCTGATCGTGACCTCGGTCGCACGGTCGGCACAGGTGCCGGTGCGGGACGTGCGACGGGCCGCGACGTTGTCGGGCTCGCTGCCGTTGGCCACCCGGATCGCGTTCGAACGCGGCGAAGCGGGCCTCCAATCGGTCGCCTTCGAGCCCGGACGGCCGATCCCTCCGACCTTCCCCGAGATCGGCGAGACGCCGAACGTGCTGCTCGACCCGCCCTGGCCGGCGATCCTGGAGTGGAACGTCCGCGCCGACCGTGTCCAGGCCCACCGCCGGCGCGGCGCCGTGATCGTGTACGACCAGCAGCTCCGGGACGTGACCGACCTGGTTCCCGCGGTCGTCGAGCAGGTCGCGGCCCTCCCTCGTGGTGATCTCGTGCTCGACGGTTGGGCCGACATCGTCCCCGGGGACCAGTCCCAGGTGCGCGTCGGCGCCAGCTGGACCCGACGTGGCCGGGCCGGGCTCGCCGCCGGTCGAGCGCTCTTCTTCGACGTGCTGTTCGACGGGGCCCCAGTGGTCGACGAACCCCTGTCGAGCCGCCGCGCGCTGCTCGAGTCGATGGTTCCCGAGAACTCGATCCTCCCGACGCTCCCGTTCGGCGATCTCGACGAGATCGCGACGACCCTGAACGAAGCGGTCCTGCTGGGTCACGACGGTCTGATCCTCAAGTCCCTCGCCGACCCGTACGAGGGTGGGCTGGCCAAGTCGTCCTGGCGCCTGGTCAATGGCACCGACGTCGTGAGGCTGGCCGTCGTCGCAGCCGAACGCGGCTCGGGCGACCGAGCACACTTGCTGTCGACGGTCCACCTCGCGGCGCTCGACGATCGAGAGCGGCTCCATCACGTCGCGAAGACCGCTCGAGGCCTGACGGCGGATCAGATCGTCTGGCAGACCGGGGTCTTCGCGGGGCTGGTGCTGGACGGTGGTGAGGGTGGATCGGGCGGCCTGTTCCGACTCCGGCCCGACGTCGTCGCGGTCGTCACGATCGATGGCGTGGACGAGGGCGGCCGGGACGATGTCGACCTGAGGCTCCGCCGGCCCCGCATCCTCGGATACCAGCAGAACGGCGCAGCGACGGCGACCACCGTCAAGCACCTCCGGGACATCGCCCGCCGCGATCGGGAGCTCCATCCAGCGCCGGCGCTCCCGCGACTCCCGCCCGCGACCACCCCTGCGCCCGCCGACGTGGACCTGTTCGGCACGGAACGTGCCGGCACGGATCGAACCGAGCAACCGGTGGGTCAGCCCGCCAAGGCGCGAGCCTCTCCGCTCGCGACTCCGCCGCAACGCCTGCCCGCTCGCTCGGCCGTGCGTGCGGTCGCAGGTGCCAATTTCTCGCCGTACCGCGAACCGAAGCTGGCATCGTCGCGTGGACCCCTCATCGCCGTCGTGGTCGCACGACTTGCAGCGCTCGCGTGGGTGGTGGCCGTCCTGATCGCCGGCCTCCTCGAACGCTCCGACACGGCGAGTGTCGACGGGTCGAGGGTCCTGCTCATCGGACGGTTCGGCCTCGTCCCGGTCGCCGCGCTGGCGATCACCGGATGGGCGTGGACCGATCAACTGGTGCGCAACACCATCCGACTCGATGGACGGCGACCCTCGCGCGCGCGTTGCCTCTCGGCGTGGCTCGCTCCGCTGATCGCGACCTCGGTGCTGGCGGTGGTCGTCGTCCCGCTCGAACCGACGCAACCCGCCGACGTGCGTCCGGTCATCATCGTCGGTGTCTTCGCGCTCGCGGTGTGGCGACCGTACTCGTTGATCCGCCGCATCCTGACCACGCTGACGCAGCTGCGGTCGGACGCGCTGATCGCATCGGCCTACATCATCGATGCGCTCGCGTTCGGTCTGATGTGGTGGCGACTGACGCTGTGGGGCCAG
>DATHUU010000224.1:0-2944 GCA_035461925.1 Ilumatobacter sp. | reverse complement strand
ATCCCACCGCCGCCCGGACGTCCGTTGTCCTCGACCGGCAAGCCGATCCCACCGCCGCCCGGCGGTCGTGCTCCGGCCGCGTCGCGTCCCGCCGGCGGTCCCGGTGGTCGCACCGGTGGGTACGCCGGTCGTCCCGGTGGTGGTGGCGGTCCAGGTCGTCCGTTCGGTGGTGGCGGTCCCGGTGGCGGCCCAGGTGGCGGCCCCGGTCGCCCTGCCGGTGGTCGTCCCAGCGGTCAGCGGCGCCCACCTCGCCGGAGCAAGCGGCGCCGTCGTCGCGACCGTGACGAGCTGCAGCCGCAGGAGCAGAGCTACACCGCGCACGACGCGCCGGTGCCCGAGGGCACGATCGTCGTCGAGCGCGGGGTGTCGGCCCAGGAGTTCGGACCGAAGCTCAACCGCACGGCGGCCGACGTGGTCAAGTTCCTCCTGCAGCACGGCGAGATGATCACGGCCACCATGGGGCTCTCCGACGACCACATGGAGCTGTACGCCCTCGACCTCGGTGCCGATCTGCTCCTCGTCGATCCCGGTCAGCAGCAAGAGGTCGAGCTCCAGGCGCTGTTCGACGACAGCGACGACGACGACGAGACCCTCCTCCAGCCGCGGCCGCCGGTCATCACCGTCATGGGCCACGTCGACCACGGCAAGACGACCGTGCTCGACCGGATCCGGCACGCCAACGTCGTCGACGGTGAAGCCGGTGGCATCACCCAGCACATCGGCGCGTATCAGGTCGAGCGTGACGGGCACAAGCTCACCTTCATCGACACCCCGGGTCACGCCGCCTTCACCCAGATGCGGGCCCGTGGCGCCCAGGCGACCGACATCGTCGTGCTCGTCGTCGCCGCGGATGACGGCGTGATGCCCCAGACGGTCGAGGCGATCAACCACGCCCGTGCGGCCGAGGTGCCGATCATCGTGGCGGTCAACAAGATCGACAAGGAGAACGCCGATCCGCAGCGCGTGCTCAGCGAGATCGCCGAGCACGAGCTCGTTCCCGAAGCGTGGGGCGGCGACACGATCGTCGTCGAGATGTCGGCCATCCAGGATCTCGGGATCGACGACCTGCTCGACCAGCTGCTGGTCGTCGCCGAGCTCGAGGAGCTCGAGGCGAATCCGACGGGCCGGGCCAAGGGCATCGTGCTCGAGGCCAACCTCGACAAGGGGCGTGGCCCCGTCGCGACGATCCTCGTCGACAAGGGCGAGCTGAAGGTCGGCGACCCGATCGTCGCCGGACCGGCCTGGGGTCGTGTCCGGGCGATGATCAACGACAAGGGTGAGCAGATCAAGGTGGCCGGACCTTCGACACCGGTCGAGGTGCTGGGCTTGTCCTCGGTGCCCGAGGCGGGAGACGAGTTCCGTTCCGCCCCGGACGAGAAGATCGCCCGCACCGTCGGTGAGGCGCGTGAGCACCATCGCAAGATCCGCGACCAGCGCGGCGACGCCCGCGTGAAGACCGGGGTCAAGCTGGAGGACATCTTCGACCAGATCCAGTCGGGCGAGACCGCCACGCTGAACCTGATCCTGAAGGCCGACGTGCAGGGCTCGCTCGAGGCCGTCACCGAGAGCCTCCGCAAGCTCCAGCGCGACGAGGTCGACCTCACGTTCGTCCACCGCGCCGTGGGCGGCATCACCGAGAACGACATCACGCTCGCCGCGACGACGAACTCGACGATCATCGGTTTCAACGTCCGCCCGGACCGCAAAGCCCGCGAGGCCGCCGAGACCGAGGGTGTGGAGATCCGCACCTACGAGATCATCTACAAGCTGCTCGAGGACATCGAGCAGGCGATGGTCGGCATGCTCGCTCCGGAGTACGAGGAGGTCGTCACCGGCGATGCCGAGGTGCGCGAGATCTTCCGGGTGCCGCGCATCGGTGCGATCGCCGGCTGCTACGTGCAGAACGGCGTCATCACCCGTGGTTCCAAGGTGCGCTTCCTCCGCGACGGGACGATCATCTGGAAGGGCGAGATCTCCTCGCTCAGGCGGTTCAAGGACGACGCGCAGGAGGTCCGCGCCGGCTTCGAATGCGGCATCGGACTGTCCGACTTCCAGGACCTCAAGCCCGGTGACGTCATCGAGACCTACGACGAGCGCGAGATCGCGCGCACGCTGTCCTGACCGTCCTCGACGGAGGGGGTGCGGACGAGGAGGAGACCATGGCACGTGGACGACGCAACTCCGGTGGACATCGCTACCCGCGCTCGGCGCGTGTCGGTGAGACCCTGCGTGAGATCATCGCCGAGGAGCTCGTCCGCATCGACGACGAGCGTCTGGTCTTCGTGACCGTCACCGGGATCGAGGTCGACGACGAGCTCAACCGCGCCCACGTCTACTTCGACTCGCTGGCCGGCGAGGACGGTGACGACGAGATCGTCGAGGCGTTGACGGCACACCGCGTCCGGCTCCAGTCGGCGATCGCCCGACAGATCAGGGCCAAGAAGACGCCGATCCTCGACTTCCGACCCGACATCGCCATCCGGTCCGCCGAGCGGATCGACGGCATCCTGCGCGAGGACCGGCGTCGCCGCGCCGACCTCCCTCCCGTGCCGGACGACACGGCGTCGGACGACGGCTGACCGCGAGCGATGGCACGGCGACGTACCGCGACGACGCATGGCTTGTGCATCGTCGACAAACCGGCCGGGGTGACCAGCCACGACGTCGTCGGCATGCTGCGGAGGCGGTTCGCTGAGCGTCAGGTCGGTCACGGGGGCACGCTCGATCCCGACGCCACCGGGGTCCTGGTCGTCGCGGTCGGGATGGCCACCAAGCTGCTCCGATTCGTCGAGAAGACGACGAAGCGGTACACGGGCGAGGTGGTCCTCGGCACCGAGACCTCGACGCTCGACGCCGCCGGGGAGGTCACCGCGACCCACGACATGACGTCGGTCACGATCGAGCAGGCGCGAGCAACGGGTGCCGCACACCTCGTCGGCGAGAT
>DATHUU010000223.1:0-3296 GCA_035461925.1 Ilumatobacter sp. | reverse complement strand
GCGTCGTCGAGCTCGCGTCGTCGGGCACCGTCGCCGGGTTCGGCGACCGGATCGGTGCCCGCACTTCCGTGCTCGCCGGGCTGGTCGGCCTCGGTCTCGGTCTCGCGGTGATGCTCGCATCCGGTGACAGCCGGGCGCTCGCGATCACCGGCCTGCTCGCGTTCCTCACCGGCTTCGAGTTCGCGTTCGTGTCGTCCCTGACGCTCGTCACCGAGGCGGCACCTGCGGCGCGCGGACGAGCGATCGGGCTGAGCAGCGCACTGGGGACCGTCGCACGCGCCGGCGCGGTCTTCGCGTCGGGTCAGCTCTACGAGAAGTTCGGCATGTCCGGATCGCTCACGCTGGCCGCGGCCGCCGGTGCCACGGCGTTCGTCGCCACGAGCGCCACGCGCGTGTGATCCCGCGAGTTCCGGGCGTGACGTTCACAGCTTCTCGGCGACGAACTGCCGGATGCGAGCTCCGACCTCGTCGGGGTGGGTGTTCGGTCCGAAGTGCCGGGCTCCTGGCACGATGTGCACCTCAGCGTCGGGCAACATCTCCGCCAGCGCCTCGGTGCCCGACCGGTGGTGATCCTGTCCGTGCTCGCCGCGCATCACCAGCACCGGGACGTCGATGCGCTCGACGTTCCACGGCGCACCGGCGCGCAGGTCGGCGAGCTCGCCGACCATGGCCCGACCCTCCCCGCGACGCGCCTCGCGGGTGGACGGTGGCAGCCGATCCCACCGGTCGTCACCGATCAGCCGCCGCATGAATCGTTCGGCGGCCTCCTCGGGGTCGTCACGCCACGCCATCGCGTCGCCGCCGGCGGAGTCCCGTGGCCACCACGGTTGCCACGAGAGCGGCGACTCGTAGGTGACGACGGCGGCGACGCGTCCGGGATGTCGGTCGACGTAGGCGAGCGCGACGTTGCCGCCGTACGAGTGCCCGACGAGCACGAGCGGGTCGTCGGCCCCGTCCGCGCCGTCGATCACCTCGGCGAGGTCGTCGAGCTGGCCGGGGATGTCGAACGGTCCCGCGTGCGGGGTCGAGCGCCCATAGCCGCGCCGATCGTACCGTGTGACCTGGTACGCGTCGTCGAGCCGCCGACTCAGCTTCAGCATGCCGGCCGAGCGGTCGAGCGAACCGTGGACGAGCACCACGTGCACGGCGCCGACGCGTCCGGTCGTCGCCGACCAGATGCTCACTGCACCTGCACGATCCGCAGGACGTCGGCGGCCGTCGACGCCAACCTGGTGGGCGACCCCGCGAGCACGACCACGGTGTCGCCGAGCTCGACCCGGCCCTGCGCCACGGCGGTCTCGACAGCGAACCAGACCATCTCGTCGGTGGACTCGTAGGTGGACACCTGCATCGGGTCGACCCCCCACGACAACGCGAGCGCGTTCACGGTCCTCGGGTTGGGTGACAGCGCCACGAGCTTCCGCGCCGGCCGGAACCTGGCCATCGCCTTGGCCGTGCGTCCGCTGCTCGTGCAACAGAGGATCGCGGCAGCCTCGACGTCCTCGGCGGCCTGGGACGCGGCGTGGGTGAGCGCCGCGGTGATGCGATCGCTGTGCGACTCCCACCGCTCGCGCTGGATCCGGCCGAGCCGCCCTGCCCAATGTCGATAGCTGGCCTCGGCCTCGGCGCGCTCGGCGATCGTGCTCATCGTCGACACCGTCGCCGCTGGGTCATGCCCGATCGCTGTCTCGCCGGAGAGCATCAGCGCGTCGGTGCCGTCGAACACGGCGTTGGCGACATCGCTGACCTCGGCCCGGGTCGGTGAGGGCGAGGTGATCATCGACTCCAGCATCTGGGTGGCCGTGATGACCGGGATGCCGTACTCGACGCACCGACGGATGATCGCCTTCTGGAGATGCGGTACGTCCTCGAGCGGGCAGTCGATGCCGAGGTCGCCTCGCGCCACCATGATGGCGTCGCTCGCCTCGAGGATCCCGGTGAGGTGGTCGATCGCGGTGCTGGTCTCGATCTTGGCGACGAGGTCCGCCCGGTCGCCGACCACGTCGCGGACCTTCTGCACGTCGTCACCGGTCTGCACGAACGACACGGCGAGGTACTCGACACCGGCCGCTGCGAACCGCTCGGCGAGGACGAGATCCTCATCGGTCGGCGTCCGCAAGCGCAGCCGATCGGACGGGATGTGGACGCCGGGGCTGCCCTGGATGCGTCCGCCCGTCTCGACGAGCGCCTCGGCGACGTCGTCGCGGATCGCCACGATCCGCAGCGTGATCGCACCGTCGCCGACGATCACCCGGTCGTCGACCGCCAGGTCGTCGAGCAAGGTCTCGTAGTCGACCGTGACCGTCGCGCTGTCGCTGCCCCCGTCACCCGCCCGCAGACGGACCGTGTACCCGCCGATCAGCTCGACCCCGCCGTCGGGGAACGCCCCTGACCGGATCTTCGGCCCGGGGAGGTCGGCGAGCACGCCGATCGGCTTGCCGATCCGCTCCGCGGCGGCGCGGACGAGGGCGAGCCGCTCGAGATGGTCCTCGGGCTCACCGTGGCTGAGGTTCAGCCGGACCACGTCGACGCCGGCGCGGAGCACCCGGTCGAGTGATTCGGGTTCGTCGCTGGCGGGGCCGATCGTGGCCACGATCTTCGTGCGTCTCGTCATCGGTGCATAGTCTCGTCGCTCGTGGAGTTGCTGCTGATCCGTCACGGCCTGCCGGTCCGCCGCGAGGTCGCGGACGGGCCCGCCGATCCCGAGCTCGCGCCGCAAGGGCATGCCCAGGCGGAGCATATGGCGAACTACCTCAGCACGGAGCGGATCGACGCGGTGTACACGAGCCCGCTGCGCCGGGCGAGCGAGACGGCGGCACCACTCGCCCGCGCGTTCGGGCTCGATCCCGTCGTCGAGGAGGACGTCGCCGAGTACGACCGCCATGCCTCGGAGTACGTCCCGATGGAGGAGCTCAAGGCGTCCGGCGACCCGCGCTTCCACGAGTTCACGTCCGGGCTGGAGTTCGCCACCGGGGTGGGTCTCGACGACCACGAGGAATTCCGGGACCGCGTCTTGTCGTCGCTCGGGCGGATCATCGAGGCCCACCCGTCGCAGACCGTCGCGGTGGTGTGCCACGGTGGGGTCATCAACCTGTTCCTCGCCTCGATCCTCGGGCTGGCGCTCGACCCGCCGGGGTTCTTCTACCCGAACTACACGTCGATCAACCGGGTCGCCGCCTCCCGGTCGGGCGTCCGCTCGATCGTGACCGTGAACGAGACCGCTCACCTCCGTCACACGGGGTTGCCGATGGGCCTGTTCCAGACCGGATGAAGCCGGATGATCGCGAAGGACCGAC
>DATHUU010000222.1:0-1802 GCA_035461925.1 Ilumatobacter sp. | reverse complement strand
GGCGTGGAGCAGGTCGGAGAAGCGCGCACCCTGGTCGACCCCGCTGACCGGCACCGCCAGGTCGACGGCATCGCCCGACAGGTTGTGGAGGGCGACGACCACGTCGTCGTCGAGCACGAGCTGGTGGGCCAGCACGGCAGGCGCGGTGACGTCGAGGACGGTGACCGCACCCATGCCGAGTGCCGGGCAGCTGCGGAACGCCCGGTTGAGGTGTTGCATCCACGTCAGCAGCGAGTCGGGGTCGTGGAGCTGGTCGGCGACGTTGACCGCATCAGGGCCGAACGCACCGCCCGGCACCGGGGTGATCAGCCGGTCGGGATCGGCCGTGGTGAAGCCGGCGGTCGGGCCCGGAGACCACTGCATGGGTGTGCGCACCGCGAGTCGGCCCGGCACGTCGAGGTTCTCGCCCATGCCGATCTCCTCGCCGTAGAACAGCACCGGCGTGCCGGGCAGCGAGTACAGCAGGCTGTAGACCATCTTGATCCGGTCGAGGTCGCCACCGAGCATGGGCGGGAGTCGACGCCGCAGCCCGCGGTCGAAGATCTGCATGTCCGCCTCGGGGCCGAACGCCGCGAACACCTCCTCACGTTCCGAGCGGGTGAGCTTGTCGAGGGTGAGCTCGTCGTGGTTCCGCACGAAGTTCGCCCACTGGCCGTCCGCCGGCGGCTCGGGCCGATCCCGGAGCGCGTGGGCGAGCGGCGACGCGTCCTCGCGGGCGAGCGCCAGGTACATCGCCTGCATCCCCGGGAAGTCGAAGCACATCGTGAGCTCGTCGGCGTCATCACCGAAGTACGCCGGCAGCTCCTGGTAGGGCAGGTTGACCTCACCGAGGAGCACCGACTCGCCGTTGCGGCGGCCCATGAACGCACGCAGGTCGCGCAGGAAGTCGTGGGGGTCGTCGATCGTGGTCGGGTCGGCGACGCCGTCGGTCTCGAGCAGGAACGGCACGGCGTCGACCCGGAAACCCGACAACCCGAGCTCCATCCAGAACCCCAGGATCCGGGCGATCTCGTCGCGCACCTCCGGATTGGTGATGTCGAGGTCGGGCTGGTGGGAGTAGAAGCGGTGCAGGTAGTACTGGCCGGCCGTGCGGTCCTTGGTCCAGACGCCGCGCTGCGATCCGGGGAACACGACGCCCTGCGGGCCGTCGTCCGGAATCTCGTCGCGCCACACGTACCAGTTGCGGTGTGGGTCGTCGGGCGATGACCGGGACGCGCGGAACCAGGGGTGTTGGTCGGAGGTGTGGTTCACCACGAGATCGGCGATCACCCGGATGCCCCGGTTCCGGGCGGTCCGCATGAACTCGACGAAGTCACCCAGGGTGCCGAGCCGTGGATCGACGGAGTAGTAGTCGGTGATGTCGTACCCGTCGTCGCGATCGGCGGTCGGGTAGAAGGGCATCAGCCAGATGCAGGTCACCCCGAGCCGATCGAGGTGCTCGACCCGTTCGGCCAACCCGCGGAAGTCGCCGATGCCGTCGCCGTCGGAGTCGGAGAACTTCTCGACGTCGACGCAGTAGATCGACGCGGTCTGCCACCAGAGGTCGGCGGCGCGGCTCGCGGTCATGGCCGGGTCACCTCGAGCTGGGGCAGCACGGCCTCGCCGTACGCGTCGAGGAACTCGTCCTGCGTCTGGCCGACGTGGTGCACGTAGACGCCGTCGAAGCCGGTGTCGGCGAGCGCCTGCAACCGCTCGGCGTGGCGCCCGGGGTCGGCGCTGATGAACACCGCCGAGTGCATGTCGTCGGGGCGGACGTGTTTGGACGCCTCGTCGAAGTGGGCGGCCTCGGGCAGATCCCAGCT